>DASRDY010000048.1:0-7219 GCA_035652355.1 Blastocatellia bacterium | reverse complement strand
ATCATCTGTTCATTTATTGTTGCCATGCAGGTCGTTCTCCAGATGTATGTTTGCGGACTTCACATTTGCATTCTATACATCTTTAGAACGACCTTAA
This sequence comes from Blastocatellia bacterium, assembly GCA_035652355.1. Taxonomy (GTDB): domain Bacteria; phylum Acidobacteriota; class Blastocatellia; order DASRDY01; family DASRDY01; genus DASRDY01. The sequence goes on along the minus strand of DASRDY010000048.1, from coordinate 7,122 downwards.
ATCCAAATTTCCAACCCAAGACTGGGGTTAACTTATTCGTGGGTGTCGCTTTGCCCACGGCTATTTACTGATCGCTCTTTCCCACCTAATTTTTCGTAAATTCCTCAAGAATCTCTGAGGGAATCCGCCCAAATTTCACGCATTAGCTATCAGGAGAGCAAATTCGCTTCCACACAACCGATGCCCGTATTGCGAATCCGCGCCAGCGATTTATTCTGGCCTGAGTTATCGGTTCGAAATGCTCTCCACTAAAAACATTGAACCTGTAAGGAAGTTCCGTTATGAGAACTAAAGCTCGATTCTTGCGATTAACGTTAGTTGTTGTTGTTGTGTGTCTTTCGCTTGCACCAATAACCTTGCCGGCGGCTAGGCCAACCGCAATGGCAAAAGGTCCTACGCTCCTCAAGCGTACGGTGATTATTCAGGCTCATCGCTACCTGCGTTATTGGCGAAGTCCAAAGGCTACGACGCCGCAATATGATACGCGGACCTGGCTACCTCGCGTACGGTTTGACATCAACGGTCCAGTGCCCGGCGGCAGCCAATGGATAGTCGAGATCAATATGCCTGATGGCAAACCCTGGATTACCTATGAATGCCAGACAAGAGAAATGAGCGACGACAGTTTGGATTCAATTAAGACTCCGGAAAAAACGACCGATTCCGATGATCTGGAGAAAAAAGCGACAATCGTTACCGGAGTCTTTCCGTTCAAGATCATCCTGAAAAACGAATTATCCGGCGACCGCGTAATGATGCAGGGCAAATTCAAAGTCGATACGATTACTCCCGACCAATCTATTCCGGAAAACCGTGGCAAGAAAGAATATTTCGTCGACAACGATTGGCGGCTGCCGATCGGCGGGCTCTTTAACGACACGTCCGCGGACGAAGATGTTCCTCCGCTGGGTGTGAAGATGTGGTTTCGCGGCAAAGGAGAGTCCAAGGAGATGACGGCGGTTCTTTTCTACAACGGCAAAGAAGTCGGCAATGTTAAATCGCATCAGGCGGCTGACGCGATCGGCGACGGCGGATACGATGTCACGGACGCTTACTATTTCGCGCGAGTCTTCACTTTCCTGAAAGTAAAAGTCTTTAATAAGAGTCAATCGGCGGCGACTTATCCGGATTCCTTCTTCCTGAACAAGAACCCCGGTACGTACGAAATAAAAGTGCTTCGCAATGGTGAACTGGCTCGCGCGGGGCAGTTTGAAGTCGGCAAAGATGGAAAGATCGTCGACAATCAAATAGCAATCAACAATCAACTGGGCGGTTCGGCCATTGTTGTTCCGCTGAAAGTTCTTGGCGCGGACGATCCGAAATACAAACCGATGGCCTGGCAAACAGATGCATTATACGGCAATCCATTAACCGGACTAACCATTCCGTAATAGTACCCTAGGGAGTGCAGGCCTGGCGTGCGGCCTCCAGCAGTAGAGCGTACGGAATAAATTTTCGTCAATTACTGAACAAACTTGCATGCGAGAAGTTCTGCGCTCCCAGGAGGAGATTAAGGCGATGAAAACGAATATGAGAAGAATTTACACGATCGGCACGACTATGGCTTTCGTCGGCGCAATTATAATGAGTATGAGCGCATCGTTAACCCGCGCTGCGGAAGATGGACCGTTCGTCATTCGCGACACAGTGATGATTCGCGCCGACAGAATGTTGCGCTACTGGAAAGTTCCAAACCAGGACGACTATTGGAGCTGGATTCCGCAGATGTCTTTCTATATCAAAGGGAATATCGGAACGGGCAGCAAAGTCCTGGTTGATTTTACGACAGCTGACGGCAAGCTCTGGTATACGACTACTGCTGTTACTGAGAATTATGGGAATCCGGAGCTCACGCAGGTTGTGGTTAATGATGTTAAAGGCCACATGGATGAGCGCGCGACGATCTCGACCGGAGTATTCGGTTACAAGATCACCGTGCGGAATGCTCTTTCCGGAACAAACCAGGTATTGATGTCCGGCAAGTTCAAAGTCGGGAAATTTCACGTCGGTCCTGACCTGCCAGCGAACAGATTCAAGTACGAATACTACGTCGATCAGGATTGGACGTTGCCGATTGGTTACCTGTTTCTGAACACGAAAGACAATGCCAGCGCGCCTGCTTTGGTTGCGGGTATGTGGTTCCGAGGCAATGAACTGGACAATACAAAGCTGGCCGCCTACATATTTTATAAAGGCGAGCAGATAGGCAGCACCAAAGACCAATCAGGTTCCGCCGGTAAATATAAAAGCATTTTGACAGCCTCGCCCGATGGTGACGCCAAGTGGGAACTATGGACATTTTCCTGGAGTTCGGTACGCGCCTACAACGTCGATACGTCGGCGAATCGTTATCCTGACACGCATTTCATGGACAAGAACCCAGGCACCTACGAAATCAAGGTCCTGCGAAACGGCAAGCTATGCCGCACCGCTTCATTCACTGTCGGTCCTGATGGCAAAATGGTCGATAGCGGTCTGGCTGCAAAGAACAACATCAATTCTTATTTGGTGATTATTCCCGTGAAAGTCCTGGGCGATCAGGATGGCAAAGTCGATCTGACCGCGTGGCAAACGCAGGCTTTCTATGGAAATCCGCTCACCGGTTTCGATGTGCCGTAACTTCTCAATCCTTCAGCGCGCGGACCGGATCGGTCCGCGTCGCTCTCAACGCCGGGAAGAAACAGGCCGCCATTGCCGCAAGGCCCAATACCAGGAAAGCAGAAGCGAAGATAATCGGATCACGAGGGCTGACCTTGTAAAGCATGTCTCCCATCAAACGGGTCGATACCAGCGCCGCTCCTGCGCCAACTACAATTCCGACCGCGGTCAAAGCAAGACCGCGCGACATCACCAGCCTTAATAAATCTGACACTTCTGCGCCCAGCGCCATTCTCAATCCCAATTCACGCGTGCTCTGCGACACTGAATAAGACATCACTCCATATAACCCTATAGCAGCAAGTACCAGCGCTAATCCGCCAAACAGGCTGAGCAGGATCACAGAAGCTTGTTGCGACCAGGACATTCGATCAACGCTTTCGCGCATCGTGATGACTTCGAAAGGAGCAAGGTTCGGATCCATCGCGCGCAATTCGCGAAGCAGTGCTGCGGCCATCACGTCAGGTCGAAGTTTAGTCCGGATGGCCAGTCCTTGTCCCAGACTGCTCTGACGAATAGGAACATAGAAGAACGGCTTTGGTGTCTCCATCAGGTTCTGATATTTTGAATTCTTGGCCACCCCGACAATCTGCAACCAGCGGCCTTTCAATTGAAGCCGTCGTCCAATTGGATCTTCACCGCGCCAGTACTGAGCAACCAGAGCTTCATTCACAACCGCCACTGCCAGCGAGTTCTCGTCGTCAGCACGAGTGAATTCGCGTCCTGAAGTCAGCGGAATCCCCATCGTCGCCAGATAGCCCGGGCCGATCTCGTCATAACTTACCGACATGTCTTCATCGGGCGCCGGAACATAATCATCAACCGCAATTGGCGCTGATGAAAAGACTCTATACGTGATTGGAGTGACTCGCGAAAATGCGGCTGATTCAACACCAGCCACCGTTTGCAGACGATCAATCAGCTGGTCCTGGAAATTCTTTGCGCGAATGGGATCGTAACCTGCGGATACCAGATCGACTGATGTAGTCAGGACACCATCCCTTGTAAAACCCGGATCCATATCCCGCATTCCGCGCAGACTCTTAAGTAATAGTCCGGCGCAGACCAGCAACACAAAGCATAGCGAAACCTGAACCAGAACGAGAACAGAGCGAATCCATGCTTTTCCGCGACCGCCAACGATTCCGCCCGATTCCGACCTCATTGCGACGGCTAGATCGACATTGCTCGCCTGCAACGCGGGAACTAATCCGAACAACACGGTCGAGATCAGACATACACTGACACTGAGACTGACAACCCGCCAATCCAATTCGGCCGGCAGATTCGCAACAATTCCCGGAGGCGACGGAAAGAACAAAACAACCAGATTGCGACACCAATACGCCAGAACGATCCCGCAGAACGCAGCAATGATTGACAGGATCAGCCCTTCAGCGAGGAGCTGCCTGATCAGGCGACCGCGCTCCGCCCCAACCGCCAAACGGATAGTCATCTCCTGGCGCCTGGCGAATGATCTTACCAGTAACAAGTTGCCGATATTCGCGCATGCGATGAGAAGAACGAAACACGCGACGACAACTGTGATCCTGAGCATGGGAAAAAGGGTTCCTGCCCCAGTAAACGGCGTCTGCCACAAAGAGTACAGTCGTACACCTCGACCCTTATTAGTCGCTGGATAGTCCTTTTCCAGTCTTTCCGCTACAGCGGATATTTCAGACTGCGCTTGTTCTGGCGTAACTCCGGGCTTGAGGCGGACGTATCCTTCGACCCAGCGCGCGCCGCGGTCTTCCAGTTTGTAAGCAGGAGGATCAAACTTTTCCTGCATTGAAACCGGTACCCAGAACTGAAATGCGTAGCCTACAAAGGTCCCGTGAAAGTCTTCCGGAGCAACTCCGACGATCGTGTGCTGCTGACCATTTAGAACCTGGGTCTTACCGATGATGTCGGGATCACCCTTAAAACGGTTTTTCCACATCTGATAACTGATTACAGTAACCGGGTGAGCATTACGGCCGTAGTCCTCATCAGGACGAAATCCGCGGCCCAATATTGGCCGCACGCCCAGAGCGTCAAAATAGTTCGAAGAAACAACGCTGCCTGCTGTGCGCTCCGCCCGGTCGCCGATGCTGAGGGTGCTGCCTGTGATTCGATCGACAATAAACCAATCGAATAACTTGCAGCTCCTTTGAAAATCGAGAAAGTCCGGCCAGGAGACTGACGTGCGCTCTGACGTTCCGCGAACAATTCCAGTAACCGCCATCATTCTTTCCTGGTGTTCAACAGCCGGAAAGGGTCTCAAAAGTATTCCTTCGATCCAGCTAAAGGCAGCGGTGGTCGCGCCGATTCCCAGGGTCAAACACAGAACCGCAAGGATCGAAAAGCCGGGGCTGCGCCAAAGTAATCGAATACCAAAACGAAGGTCCTGAAACAGCTCGATGTCCTGAAGCATAACTGCAAATACTCTCCCTGGTTACGCGAAATGTCTCTTCAAGATTTCTCGATCAAAAACGCTCGCAAAATAACCGGTGAACTGAATGGAAACTGCCATCGCAAGATATACAGGTAAAAAATGAACCCAGGCCAGTGGTTTTCCCGAATAAGCGATAAGATTCGACTCAATGGCAGCCGCGGCAGCAAAAAACAACAGAACGACTGAGATCCGGAGGGTATTGTGACGAACGAATTGATCCAGACTTCTGACGAAAACAGCAAATAGAAATCCGGCAATAAGATCCAATGAATTTCCCGATCCTGAAAATTCAATGCAGAATGCGGCTATGGAGAAGACGATGGTGATTAAACAGATCGTCTTGAGAAAGCTCCTTCTTTTAAACAGACGTCCGGCAAAGCACAGCGCCAGGTATCCGCCCGTGAGCCCCATTAGCAAAGTTGCTTCTAATACTATGTGGCTTCGATTAAACACTTTTGCCATCGATCCACCCAGCCATCGAGTCGCCCCATATTGAATCGAATAAACGAAAGCGCTCGTCGCCACTATTGAAATAAACGCGAGCAAGGAATAGGAAACGAAAGACAACGTTGTTCGACGAGCTCGATAAACAGTCGCGAATTCGCGCGCTATCTCGTCAACGTTGCCGAATCGCCTCGCAATCAGTTGCTCTATTTCACTGTCTTGCCGCCCTGCGGCTCGTTCTTCCTCGATAATGTCGTCGATGTGCGCCGCGATTTCGCGAGCTGTCTCGCTTCGGAGGTTGTGACCGACGATGCCAGAGGCTGACAGAATTCTGTTAACCAACACCTCGCGATTCAACATTGACTACTCCCGGGTCAGCACGGCATTGATGGCGTCGATGAAGAAGGTCCAGCTTTTCTGGCGCTGCTCGGCCTGTTTTCGGCCTTTTGCAGTCAAAGAGTAGTATTTTCTCTTGCGGCCGTTTCCGGCGGTCAGCCATTGCGATCGCAAATAGCCCTGTTTTTGCAGCTGGTGCAAGGCCGGGTAGAGCGTGCCCTCTTTGAATTGAAAGGCATTCTCGCTGCGGCGGCTGGCTTCCTGGATGATTTCGTATCCATACATGTCGCGCTGAGACAAAAGGCGAAGAATCAGCAGATTGATACTGCCTTTAAGCAGTTCTTTGTCGAGTTCCACGGTCTCGTGCATAATACCTCGGTACGCAAAGCCTTATACCTCGGATCACAAAGTACCGTGGTGATGGCGTCAAGTCAATCGTTTTTTTAGGTGAGACAAGTTTTTACAAAGGCACTGTCGACAATACGAACACATATACGTTCGTACGGGTCCGCACTAGGGACAGCTATAATGTCTTTTGAGATTTCTTCCAGCCAAAAATCAGAACGGCTACCTCGAACAGCTGCGTAAGACCTAATACTATCACCAGCATCAACTTCAGTTCTTCTTTGCCACCCCGGAATTCAAAACCGGTATTAGCCACAAAAAGACCGGCAATGGCAGTAAATATAAGAGAAACCAGGATACCCAAAAATCGTGCCCAGCTCTGACCGAGCATTATGCCTATTCCGACTACCAGCAAGGCAACGCCTATTGCAATCCATATCTCATCGCCGGTTTTAGCCGTGGCATCAGTGTCTTCCGTAAGCATCACCACCGATACTCCGGCAATCAGGATACCCAGAAGAATATTGAAAATCCCTGACAATTTCAGAGGCCAGCTCTTCATACTATTTGCAATCTCCTGACGAGTTGTTTTGTACAGTCGGTAATTCGCCCGTGCGCGATTCCGTCTAATATGGCGGTTTGCCCGTAATATTCAAAACGCGCAGACGCGAAACAAATCCCGGTCCGCCGACAATCTGAAGACGAATTATAGATCCTGGCGGCCCGGCCAAATCGTCCATCAATGGATAATCGAATCCGCCATGACCGGTGAATTCGTTCAGATAACTTGTGACCGCCGCGCCTGTATAATCAAACCGGGCTTCTTTGTTCGGAATGACAAAGCGATCTCTGGTGGCGCGGACGATGGATTGAGGAAAAATCCGAACACCGATTCGTTCGGCCGC
>DASRDY010000047.1:0-2666 GCA_035652355.1 Blastocatellia bacterium | reverse complement strand
CCAGGTTCGGAACGATGATGGCCACTCGCAACTTATAGTTTGTAAATTTCTGGAAGAACTCACCAGCCAGTCCCGTGCGAAGATCGAAAAACTCTGGCTTCAGATTATCTTCGCTCAGGACAAGACCCGCGCTGCCAACCGCTGCGGCAAGCGTCTCCGAGATGTCAGCGGAGTTTTGTATCTTAATCCCAATATCAGAGCCGATAACAATTTTGCGTTTTCTGTCCATGCTAATCCTGCCAGCAATAACTTGTTCTGCTGCTCGAACAGTGTTCAAGTATAAAGCACTTGTTCATCAGTGAAGTAGGTCTTTTTAGAAGCTATCTGCTCCACCATAATGGGCCGACCTGTAGGGCTTTGTTTTTTGCGGGGATTGTGGACAGCCATAAAATCGCGAACTTCACCGGAAATAATGTCGGGTTGTGCCTGTTTTATCTCATCCACGCTATCGATCAGAACAGACCGCATGCACTCAAACAGTGTGTCGATCTTAGCATCGGGAATCTTGCCCATTATCGACTTAGGCGAGATTCGCGCGTGCCAGAGTATCTCGTCGGCGTACGCGTTTCCGATGCCGCGAACGATTGATTGATCGACAAGGAAACCTTTTGCCAGCAATTTCGGTTTTTTCGCGATCTTCTGACGCAAAAAATCAGCGTCGATATCCAGTGCATCGGGAACTTTGCTTGGTTGGGGATTTAGCTTTGCCGTTACCAGACCTCTCGGATCAGTTACGACCAGGGTCGTCCCATCGTCGAAAGAGATTGTGATAGCATTGAACTTTATCGTGTCTGGTTTTTGAGTAATTGCAAAACCGCCTGCCAGCATCAGATGCACCAGCAACGAAGAGTTGTTCGAGAACTTAAAAAGAATCTCTTTCCCCTCGCGTTTCGCATTGTCGAGTGTGGCGCCAGATATTGCGTTTCGCAGCTCTTCCGGGCTGACATTCAAACGTTTACCGAGAGAGGCATCAATGGACTGCACCTTCTTGCCGTTGAGCCTTGATGAAAGATTTGCCGCGTATACTGTAAGATCAGGTAGTTCAGGCATAGTCGTTTAAAATAATCCGCTTGAATATCAGTTGAAATAACGCCTGAAGATTTCTCTCACGAATTCATCAGACAAGCCAATAATAACATAGTCCGGTTTTTTCAGAATTCGTAATCGGCGATGAACAGAATTATAGCGAAAAGCCAAAGGGGGCGTCCTTCTGAGGGATACGGAAAGCTCAACGGTTACGTTGTCGCAATTACGTCCGTGAATTTGGCTTCCATAACGGGTTGTTTATCGCCACCTTGCCTTCCGCCTTTTACTTCTTTTTCTTGCTCCTTCGTTAAGGTTTCTGTTGACCGCGGCAGGTTTCTGTTTTTGGTCCTGCCTGGTTTCTTAGACGAGTGCGATCGCCTAGTTGACATAGATAGCCTCCTTTTTCGCGCCTACTAAGCTTACGTGCGGTGCACGCAAACGGATTTCCTGGCTCGTCACGCGATGGGATTTGCCCGCCCATGGGGGCTGCTATCTGCCGAACATCAATTTGCATTTCAACCTGTATCAGCTCTGCTGCTTATTAAAGCACCAGGACCCATCTGGCATTCGCAGGCATAATTCTCGACCGCTGCCATTGGAACCGGATTTTATCGACCACTCATAGGTCTGCCTGGATGGCTTTAGTGCGCTTTGTTGATTCAATGCAGGGTTGCAATTATCTCTTGCGATCGATCCGCCTCCGCTAATGTTTAGATCGAGTTGTGAGCCGTCCAGTGATAACGTTCCTTCCTGCATAACGGCCGTCTCGGTGCAACAGGTCGCGACGCCAGCGCCATTGCAATGTCGGTGAGATTGCAGGTATTTGAATTGACCATCAGGCAGGACTTCAAATCTGCGCGCCTCGACAAAAGAGATTCCTGTCGGAATACCCGTGACTGGATTTATGGGTGCGGGCATACCACCACCGACTTCCCAGGGGCCAACCAGATCGGCAAGGTCAGGCGCGCCATGCTGATTGTCATGCATAGAGGCAGTCGAGAGAGGTAGCGCGTGTTGAAAACTGACGTCGAATTTACCTTCCTGTGGCGGTTTGCCTTCGAGGCGGTATGTGGCATGGATTGCGCCACCTGCAGCCAAGCTTCCGCTAATCTCCATTCTGTAATTTGAAAGCGGTCCAGATAAGTAAAAGTCTCCGGCGTCGCTGACCGTTCCGGACGTCCAGGATTCTCCTGTGAGCCCGTCAGAGAAACCTATATATGCGCGAACTTTATGCGACGCGGGATCGAAGTCATAGAGCTCCAGTACAGTTTTGCCTGGTTGTTTTGCGGTAGTGTTGAAGGCTCGACCCTCGAACTCTCCGGTCCGGTACTGTTGAGTTCGATCGGCATCATTTGCGTTAGACATACAGAACGTGCTGAATAAAATAAATACGCAGTTGAAGAATGCAACAGCCAATTTCATAGTAGTTTTGTGACCTCCTGGGTCTTAGTATAGCCTTTAGGTTAGTTGATGCAAACACGATGAGATTTAGCTAAAGCTGATGTCCCGATTCGGCGCAGAAGCGCACCGCATCAGCGTCCGGCGATATAAAACGCCTGATATGGACCGCAACAAATTCGACGTTAACAACCTTAAAATTTCGCCGTCACTGAGAAACACTGTAGGGCTACCTTACCCCC
>DASRDY010000046.1:0-1129 GCA_035652355.1 Blastocatellia bacterium | reverse complement strand
CAAAGAAAGCCCGAAGCGCAAAAATGGCGAAACAACGGAATTGATCCAGTACTTCGTCGGTTCCTGCTCGAACAATACTAAAACTTCCAGGTGTTTTCGGATGCAGATGTTGATAGGACCAAACCCATGATGATACCGTTCCATCACCAACAGGTTCGAATGTCCCCATAATCAGACGAAAGGGCCGAACCCACCGATAGTTCGAAAAGAGAACCGCCTTCTGATCCGTGATGTGGCATTCCGCGCCTTCAAAGAACCGGCCCGTGATGATTTGAAGCATAATTTATCACTCCTCACACTCTTCCGGCGATTTGGAGAATCCGCATTGCAAAATCCAGCACTTCGGGCTCCCGCCAATCTAACAAAATTATTCCAGCCGCGTCGGCGACAGTTAAATGTCCTGCCGCCAATTGATAATGTGCATGAACAATTTGATTTCGAGCCAATCGCAGGTGATTGAAATCATAATGGCGTGACCAGCAGTACTCAAAACCAAGCGTGTCCGCGAACGGCGTGAAGACCGTTATTTTACCGGCTGACAGCAGAGAACAAACTTGGACTTCAACGTCAACCTGACGAGTTCCCGCTGACACACCGGTGTTATTCAGCAATAATCGGAACAGTTCTGCATAGATTTTCTGCGTAACCACAAAAATCACCGGAATTAGTGGCCGACGATATTGGGTAACGGCCTCCTGCATCTGAGACATTGCTACAGTATCGCTTATCTCGATCACGATATTGCCGCCATCTTGTTGAACAACAGGTTCGGGATCACTTGGCAGCGTTAGCATCCGTCCAAGAACCCATAAATCGGTAGCGAGCAGGTCCTTAAAATCTATCGCGGTGAAGGCCACGTCAGCACCGTACCCGGAGCGAATCTTCAATGCAAAGCGATTCAAATCAGGATCGTTCCAATTCGCCGTCACATTTCAGAATCAATTCCACACATTCGAATTCTTGAGAATTAGACCGAAGAAGTTCTCCAGGGCACTGACAAGTCGAAATCAAGCATGGGTGAGTCCTCGCGAACCGCAGACATTGTCCTCAGCTGCGCCGGCCTTTGGCAGACACGGATCGATCTGGTACTCCCGCCCGGAATTGAACCGGGATCAACGGTTTAGGAAAC
>DASRDY010000045.1:0-14246 GCA_035652355.1 Blastocatellia bacterium | reverse complement strand
GGGGAGCTGACGCTCCCCTCTTCAGGCAAGTGAAGCTGCTGCCATTGTTGAATTGAATGCAATTTCAGTGGTAGCTTTGCTGTTAACAACCGGACATTTCATTTGCTACGAAAAGCGGTCATTTTAATTTGCTACGGACAGTTTTAGCAAAGCTGATCCCGGTTAGAATCCTTTCTCTTGACAATCTAGAGGAACGGGCATATAGTCGACCTCTAGAATATCAAGAGGAATCAATGAAGAAGAATAAAGCAGATTTATTGCAGGGGACGCTCGATCTGATTGTGCTTCGGGTGCTGCAATCTGGTGCGGCCAACGGATGGGATATTACACAGAAGATCAAACTTATTTCGCAGGACATCCTACAGGTCAATTATGGGTCGCTCTATCCTGCGCTGCACAGATTAGAGGCGCAGGGATGGATCACATCGGAATGGGGAGCTTCGGAAAACAATCGCCGCGCAAAATTCTATAAACTGACAAATTCAGGACGGAAACGACTGAACGCTGAGAGAGAATCGTGGGAGACTGTGTCCAACGCAGTCGATCTGATTCTTAAAAAAGCTTGAGGGATCGTTTCCTGATTGTCAGCGCGAGGTTCAAATGCTGATTGACAGACTTCGAGTAAAATTTAATGCACTGTTTCGTCGGAATAAGGTGGAAAACGACCTCAACGAAGAGATGAACTATCACCTGCGCAGGCAGATTGATCAAAATCTGGCAGAGGGGATGACTCTGAAAGAGGCCTACCAGGATGCTCGACGCGGGTTCGGAGGTATTGAGCAGAAAAAAGAGGAATGTCGCAGCGCAAGAGGCACGCTATGGATTGAAGAGTCCGTGAAGGACCTGCGATACGGAATCCGAATGTTATGGAAGACCCCTGTCTTCACTCTGGTGGCGACAATAACTTTGGCTTTGGGTATCGGCGCGAACACAGCAATATTCAGCGCGGTGAATGCCGTCTTGCTGAAGTCACTCCCCCTTTTATCAACCTGACAAATTGATTTTGGTTTGGGGAGATACTCCTGCACAAAATAATCACCGAAATCAGGTTTCACTTACCGATGCCCTAGACTGGCGAGCGCAGAATCATGTCTTCGAGGACGTTGTTACCTATGGCGCCTGGCAGCCGACCCTCTCAGGTGTGGACGCCGCCGAGTCAGTATTCGGAATGAAGGTCGGCGATGGATACTTCTCGTTGATGCGAGCAACTCCTATTCTTGGGCGGGCATTTCTTCCGGAGGATCATGAACCAGGAAAAGGCGATGTGGTTATTTTGAGCAACGGTCTTTGGCAGCGCCGGTTTGGGGGAGACCCAAATATTATCGGTAAGACTATCCTGCTCGACCTGAAACCAGTGACCGTGGTCGGGGTACTGCCCGCGAGTCTAGCCTCGTTGCCAGTTTCCCTTATAGGAGGCGTGGCTGAGATTTACGGGCCCATAGCTGAAAAGTCGGGTGACACAAGACGTGGTAACCGGCACTTAAGGGCAATCGCGCGTCTAAAGCCCGGAGTCACTTTCGCTCAGGCTCAAGCGGATATGAATGTGATAGCACACCAGCTTGAGCAGGACCATTTGGATCACAATAGAGGCTACGGAATTCGGTTAGTTACCATTGGCGACGATACAGTTGGTAATTTGCGGCCGGCCCTTTTGATGTTGCTTGGGGCAGTTACTTTCGTGTTGTTGATTGCGTGCTCTAACGTGGGAAACCTGCTTCTCAGCCGCGCATCAACGCGCAAAAAGGAGATCGCGGTCCGCGCGTCGCTCGGGGCATCCCGCTCAAGACTGATCCGACAGATGCTGACAGAAAGCATGCTGCTGGCCGCAATCGGTGGAATCATTGGCGTTGTATTGGCCTCGACAACTGTAAATCTGTTGAGATCGGTCGGCGGACAGGTCTCGCCTTTGTTAAAAAACGTCGAAATAGACACCCGCGTTTTGCTTTTTGCGATGAGTGTCAGTCTGATCACTGGGATTGTTTTTGGACTTGCTCCTGCACTTCACGGGACGAAACTGGATCTGAATCAGGCGTTAAGAGAAGGGGGAAAAGGCTCCGGTTCAGGATCAGGCCATAACCGACTGCGCAGTCTACTCGTCGTGACGGAATTCAGCATGGCAATGATACTGTTGATAAGCGCCGGACTTGTAATCAAAAGTATCGTGCACCTCTACGATGTGAATCCGGGCTTTGAAACGAGGAATCTTGCCACATTGCAGATAGGTCTTCTCAATCGTGAATATCCTGAAGAATCGAGCTGGACGCCGGTATATGATCGATTGAATGAAAAACTAAAAGCACTTCCAGGAGTACTCTCAGTAGCAGAGGTTAGTGTATTGCCGTTGGGTGGTAACTTTGATGGCAGAACGATAGTTATCGAGGGTCAACAACGAGCGTTAGGCGACGACCCCAGTGCTGACCTTTATGAAGTTACGCCGGATTATCTTCAAACAATGGCTATACCTGTTTTGAAGGGACGAGGGCTAACATCGCAGGACAACGAGAACGCCCCGTTTGTCGCACTAATCAGCCAAAGTATGGCTAATACAATGTGGCCGGGACAGGATCCAATCGGAAAACGACTCCGTTACAGCGGACAACCGAACATCTGGCGAACCGTGGTCGGAATAGTAGCCGATGTTCGTCAATACGGCTTGGATCAATCTGTTCCTCCACAATTTTATTTGCCAGAAGCGCAGGATCCGACAAATTTCATGTTTGTAGCCATTCGCACGACGACTGATCCAGCACCTATGCTCGAAACCGCTGAAACAGAAATCCACGCGGTTGATAAAGATTTGGCGATATACAGTCCGGCAACCATGGATCAGCTGCTTGCGAGTTCCACAGCGGTGCGCCGGTTCTCGATGTTTATGATGGGTTTATTTGCAGCAACTGCATTAATACTGGCTGCAGTTGGTATTTATGGCGTTATTTCATACTCGGTAACACAGCGTTATCAGGAAATCGGCATACGGATCGCACTCGGATTGCAGAAGACTGGGGTGTTAAAGCTCGTTTTGGGACAGGCGATGACTCTTGTCTCGATAGGCGTCACGGTGGGACTTATCGGATCATACGCAACCACGCGGTTGATGGCGACTCTTTTATATGGGGTCTCTACGACGGATGTCGCAACCTTTGCGGGTGTCGCATTGTTGTTAAGTCTGGTGGCACTAGCCGCCTGTTATTTCCCCGCAAGCCGAGCAGCAAAGGTTGATCCGATCAGAGCTCTAAAGTACGAATGATTGCACTTAATAATTCAGGTGCGGATGAAGCATCCTCGGGAACATTCCCAGGTATCTTGGCTGAAACAGGAACATGATTAGAGCAAAGTATCCGACTGTGACAACGGCCGCGGTCAGAAATCGCACTACATCTGAAAATCGTTTATTGCGTATCCGGGCATAAGCCCAAATACAGCAAATAATCAGCAGAAAACTTATCAATACGGCCGGAACAGCTATGATCTGGTCCGGCCGAACCAAATGACCCGTCGCAAGCGAAGCCTGAAGATTAACGCGCCCAGAGTGAAAGAAGCTCGTTACGCATAAACTGCCCATATTCCAAAAAGCCGAGATTGCAATCCCAATGAAATAACCCCATCGACTGTGTCGAACGCTCAACAATATAATGGCCAGATAGATTCCGGACTGGAAGATATGCAGCCATAATATCGTTCTGTCCCAATATGCACTGATAAGCAAAATGACAATGAACAGAATGCTCCCGGCTACAATCGTCCAATCGAGCTTTGCCAAGCGCGTCATGCTTTTCTCCGGAACCGTGGGATTAGAATTGATGGCGTAAGTAACGGTTACGAATGACAGAAATTCAAAGTTCAGAAATACTGAACGTTTGCTGAAATTGCCGATTACGAAGGTGTGACCGTCTGATCGAATTGAAGCTGTGAGGCTGTCGACCATTAATTCTTGACATCTTGTTTTGCGGGGCACATCATTTCATTCTTCAAATATCTCAATGATTAACTCTCTCGTGCAATCAAAATTCAGTACCAGGGGAAACCCGCACGTTGTCAGTTTCGTTACAACGGTGCAATAGCACCGGTTGTGGAGGTTAGATGATGCGAAGAATTCGTAATAAGATTCACGCCCTTGTGGTTTTGACGGCTTTAATTATCGCCGGGCTCAATTCAGGTACCGTGTCCCACGCTCAATCTTCTTCAGGCGAAAACGTCAAATTCGATTCGAAGATGTTCAGCGCACTCCGCTGGCGTAACATCGGTCCGGATAGAGGCGGACGCTCGATTGCCTCTTCGGGAAGTCCCAGTCGACCTAACGAATACTATTTCGGCGCTGTCGGCGGCGGATTGTGGAAGACCGACGATGGTGGCTTAACGTGGAGACCTGTGACTGATGGACAGATCAAAAGCTCTTCGGTCGGCGCCGTTGCGGTCGCTGAATCAAATCCGGATATCGTCTATATCGGAATGGGCGAGACCGAACTGCGCGGCAATATCATGCAGGGCGACGGTGTTTACAAGACTACAGATGGCGGCAAGACCTGGACACACCTGGGACTTGATAACACGCAAGCCATCGCTCGAATCCGCGTCAATCCATCTAATCCCGACCTGGTATATGTCGCTGCATTCGGTCATCCGTACGGACCAAACGAAGAGCGCGGTGTTTTCCGCTCGAAGGACGGTGGCAAGACATGGCAGAAGGTGCTTTATCGAAATAATCGAGTCGGCGCCGTCGATCTGACTATTGATCGCAACAATCCAAACACTTTATATGCCGCATTGTGGGATGCTTACAGAACTTCGTGGACGCTTTCCAGTGGTGGTCCAGGAAGCGGTTTGTTTAAATCGACCGACGGTGGTGACAATTGGACTGAAATAACGCGGAATCCCGGTCTGCCAAAAGGGATCATCGGAAAGATCGGTGTTACAGTATCAGGCGCGGACTCAAATCGAGTCTATGCCATAGTCGAGGCCGAAGATGGCGGAGTCTTCAAATCAGATGATGCCGGCAGCACCTGGACGAAAGTAAGCGAGGATCGAAACGTACGACAACGCGCTTTTTATTACAGCCGAATTTATGCTGATCCGAAAAACAAAGATACAATTTATGTTCTGAACGTAAACTTCCACAAATCGACCGATGGAGGAAAAACTTTTCGCACTTTGCGTGAACCTCACGGCGATAATCACGATCTGTGGATCGATCCAAACAACCCATTGCGGATGATCAACAGCAATGACGGCGGTGCAAATGTGTCGATCAATGGCGGTCAGACCTGGACGCGACAGGATTTCCCGACCGCTCAGCTCTACCATGTCGCGACGACAAAGGACTATCCGTATCAGGTTTGCGGAGCACAACAGGACAATTCTACTGTTTGCGTTCCCAGCGAAGCGCGCGGACGTCGAGGCGGCGAATCGATGTACGCTGTTGGCGGCGGTGAAAGCGGCTATATCGCTCCGCATCCAACCAATCCGAATCTCTTTTACGCTGGAAGTCAGGGCGCTTTGCTGACGAGATTTGATCGCACTACCGGGCAGACTCGAGATATTCAGGTTTACCCGCGATTTTTCTCGGGGCAGCCTGCGAGCTCATTGAAAGAGCGATGGCAATGGACATTCCCGATAGTCTTTTCGCCGATGAATCCGAAAGTGATGTACACCTCGTCACAACATCTGTGGCGGACTACAAATGATGGACAAAGCTGGGAGCAGATAAGCCCGGATTTAACGAGAGCCGATCCAAAGACACTCGGCGATTCTGGCGGACCGATAACCAAGGATCAAAATGGGCCTGAAATTTACGGAACGATCTTCACTATCGCTCCGTCTCGATTAGAAGAGAACACGATCTGGACTGGCTCTGATGACGGGCTTGCTTACATAACCAGAGACGGCGGCAAGCATTGGGACAACATCACTCCAAAGGGTCTGCCGGATTTCATTCGAATAAGTTTGATAGAAGCCTCGCCAAGCAAACCTGGTACGGCATACATGGCCGCAAAGAATTACCAGGCAGACGACAGAGCACCGTATATTTACCGCACTGATGATTATGGCAAGTCATGGACGAAGATCGTTAATGGAATTCCCTCCGGCGATTACGTTCACGCAGTACGCGAAGATCCCAAACGACCAGGACTTCTTTATGCCGGCACTGAACATGGAATTTTTGTTTCGTTTGATAACGGCAGCGATTGGCAATCACTGTCGTTGAACCTTCCCGACACCCAGGTATCGGATATTGTTGTTGAAGAAAATGATCTGGTGATAGCAACGCACGGCAGGTCGTTCTATGTACTGGACGATATTTCGCCATTGCGTCAGCTTACATCGCAGGCGATTGCGTCAAGCGCTTTTCTGTTCCAGCCAAAAGTCGCTACCCGTTCGGTAGATCAGGCAGTGATCGATTATTACCTGAAAGACGCCGCCGATAAAGTAACCATCGATATCCTTGACGAGAAAGGGCAACTGGTTCGCTCGTTCAGTAGCGAAGATGCGGCCGCAAATAACAGAAGACGCGGCGGAGACAATCAGGATTCGGAATTCGGTCCTCCGCAACCAAGAGGACTGGAAAAGAAAGCGGGCCTTAATCGCTTCACCTGGGACTTGCGATATCCTGGTTCAGTCGTATTTCCAGGAATGATTTTGTGGAGCGCTCGCGCTGAATCGGGTCCCGTGGCAGTTCCGGGTACATATCAGGTCAGACTGACAGCAAACGGCCAGACAATCACAAAAGGTTTTACGGTTCGCAAGGATCCACGTTCAACCGATGTCACACAGGCTGATTTGCAGGCTCAATTCGACCTGGCAATCAAGATTCGCGACCGAGAGAGCGAAGCAAATTCGGCCGTGATAATGATTCGCGATATCAAAAAACAGATCGATGATCGAACAACCAAGGCTAACGATCCCAAACTCACCAGCGCTGGAGACGATCTTAAAAAACGCTTAAGCGCCATTGAAGAGGATCTTTATCAGGTCAAAAATCGTAGCGGTCAGGATCCTTTAAATTTCCCGATCAAACTCAATAATCTGATAGCGGCGCTTGAAAGAGTCGTCGAAAGCGCAGATGCTCCGCCGACAGATCAATCTTACGTAGTTTTCAAAGAATTGTCGGCCGAGCTTGATGTTCTGTTAGGCCGGCTCGACGATGAGGTTAAGACATATATTCCGGGGTTTAATCAAAAGCTCGATGAAAAGAAACTCGAGCCGATTAAGGTAGAGAAGGTAAAACAATAACGCCATAAAGTGAGAAGTGGAAAGAAGACATTGATCTGAGTTCTTCTTTCCACTTCTTTATCCCACAGGTACCACCTGCAACCTGGATAATCCTAGCGGTGATATGGATACCAACGGCCGTCACGCCAATAACCATGGCGATAACCGTTATTGTAATAAGGATTATCGTAACGATCACGCCAATAGCGATGATGATAACGACGATGATGTCCTATAACAATTCTGAACTGCGGTGCGGGTTTCGAAAAACCGACAGAGCCAAAGCTTAAAAACAGCACCAGCATAAATAGAACGGAAAATTTCTTGATCATGATTTTCTCTCCTTCAAATCCTTTTTCCGGTCCATCGCCTCATGCTCCTGAGTCGCAATTTTGTGCGGCTCAGATGAACCGTTTACCGCCTTATTATGTCGCAATGTCCGTGCCAGTTTGATGAATAAAATGAGTAATTTACCGCCCTAAGAGTGGAAACTAAAAATGAAACTGAGAATTTGCAGGCTGGTTAAATTAAATACAGGAATGGCGCTCAATAAAGAGATCCATTCCTGTAATGTGTTCCCGCGCTACTGCACGAGCAATCAAATGTTTCTAGTATCTGCGATAGTGATGACGACGCCAGAAACGATGATGACGTCGACCGTGGTCCCGCTCTGTGCGCACAACCACAGTGCGATCGTGTCTGTGATAGTCTCTGTCCTGAGCGAAAGTGCTGGCTGTGCCAATGCCAAGGAAAGTGGCCAGTAATACTAGTATACTGAATTTCTTAAACATCTTTTCTCTCCTCCATAAGAGTCTTTTCAGGAGTCCATTCCGTGAGACTAAATCCACCATGGCTCAGTCTCAACAATAGACCGCTGCTCACGTTGTGAAGTATCGCAATGACCGTGCCGATAATAGTCTGCGCTTACCGGACAACGTATTTCCTTTGTTAGGAGACGTTTGAGGCCAGGCGTCCTGAATCGTTGCAAGCTGAATCATTGTGGCCGATGTACTGTTACAGTCGTCCTGAAATGAGCAGAGACAAGCCTATACGCGAACTGGGCGTTTGACTGATTCGCTATTTTCTCAACCACGGTCTTGGTGTTATCTTTAGTCGTCATCAATTCTCTCTATCCACAGTAAGCAGGGAGTCAAATGCGTCCTTTTTCAGGCAAGGAGAATCTCCATATGTTTGGTCTTCGACGAATCAATATTCGCTTTATTGCCGCGATAAGCATTGCTTGTATGCTCATCAGTGGCGGATTAACGTTGTCCTTTGCGCAACAACAATATGACGTCAGTATGTATTCTGGTTTGCACTGGCGAATGATCGGACCTTTTCGCGGTGGACGCTCGAACGCCGTAACTGGAGTACCCGGGCAACCAAGTACATTCTATTTCGGATCTGTAGGCGGTGGAGTATGGAAGTCCAACAACTCCGGCCGAACATGGATTCCGATCTTCGATTCCCAGCCTGTTGCCTCGATTGGCGCGATAGCTGTTGCCCCCTCAAACACGAACGTGGTGTATGTTGGAACGGGCGAGGCCGATATGCGGTCACAAATCTCGTTCGGCAACGGGATGTACAAATCGACTGACGCCGGAAAGACATGGTCACACACAGGGCTAGACAACACTCGTCAGATCGGAAGGATCATCGTCGATCCAAAAAACGCCAACATCGTGTTTGTTGCGGCGCTAGGACATGCTTATGGAGCTAATCCTGATCGAGGTGTTTATCGGTCGAAGGATGGTGGAGCAACCTGGCAGAAGGTTCTGTTCAAGAACGACAACGTCGGTGCGATTGATCTCGCATTCGATCCGACAAATTCGCAGACAGTTTACGCAACACTGTGGAATACGCGTCGTCCACCGTGGAGCATCTATCCTCCGTCATATGGACCGGGCGGCGGCATCTTCAAATCTACGGATGGTGGTAGTAACTGGCAGCAACTCACCGGCGGTCTTCCCACCAAGACTGTAGGCCGCATAGGTATTGCAGTTGCGCCATCAAACCGCAATCGACTTTATGCTGTTATTGATACTGGTCTAGCTGAAGATAAGGCACAAGGGGGTCTCTATCGTTCAGACGACGCTGGTGCTACCTGGACACAAACTTCGAACGACAATCGTATTCATGACCGTGGATGGTATTTCAGCAACGTCGTCGTCGATCCGAAAAACCCAGACGTGGTTTATGTGTCGGACACTTCCGTCTATAAATCTACCGATGGCGGAAAGAGTCTGACTGCCATAAAAGGCGCCCCCGGCGGCGATGATTATCACCAGCTGTGGATTTATCCCGACGATCCGAACCGTATGATTTTGGCCAGCGATCAGGGAACTGTCGTCAGCGAAGATGGGGCGATGACGTGGAGCTCGTGGTACAACCAACCGACTGCGCAGCTATATCACGTAGCGCCAGATAACCGGTTCCCGTATTGGGTAACCGGCGCTCAGCAGGACAGCGGCGCTGTTGGTACTCCGACGCGAAGCCCGCATTCTGAAATCTCCATGCACGAATGGACGGGTTTATGCGCCGGCGGCGAATCGGGCTATACCGCACCTGATCCGCTTCATCCGGAAATACTCTTTGGCGGAACCGTTTCCCGTTGCAATGTCATTACTGGAGAAACCAAGGATGTCTCGCCGGAAAGAACCATGAAGGAAAAGCCGAGACATACCTGGACGCTACCGTTGGTATTTTCCCAGGCCGATCCTCATGTGCTTTATTTCAGCAATCAATTTCTGTTCAAAACAAATAATGGCGGCGAAAGCTGGACACAAATAAGCCCTGATTTGACTCGCGAAGATCCGGGCAACCCACCAAACTTGGATGCGGCCACGGCAGCAGATGCGCCGGAAGGGAAGAGCCGCGGCGTAATATACACAATCGCTCCATCACCTCTAAAGACATCGTTGATTTGGATCGGCACTGATGACGGCCAGATTCAGATGACGAATGATGATGGGAAGAACTGGCAGAACGTCACGCCTCCGGAGTTGACGCCCTGGAGCAAACTGGTGATGATGGAAGCTTCACATTTCGATGTTAAGGAAGCTTTCGCCGCCGTCGACCGTCACCGTTTGGAAGATAACGAACCTTATATCTACCGTACTCGCGATAGTGGCAAAACCTGGCAAAAGATCACCACTGGTCTTCCAGCCGGCGTCTACATGCAAACGGTTAAAGAAGACCCTGAACGTCGGGGGCTATTGTTTGCAGGGACGGAGCTTGGCGTGTATGTGTCCTTCGATGATGGCGATCATTGGCAATCGCTGCAATTGAACCTGCCTGCCACGTCGATGCGTGACCTCGCAATTCACGGAGACGATTTGATAGTGGCAACGCATGGCCGCGGATTCTGGGTGCTGGACAACATAACTGCATTGCGACAGATTTCCGATGAAGTTGCAAGGTCAGATGCATTTCTTTTCAGACCCGCCGAAACGATCAGTATGCCTGCGGGCAGCGAAAACGGAACCCCACAACCCCGCGACGAGCCATTGGCGGATAACCCTCCAAATGGCGCGATGATCGATTATTACATCAAATCGTCATCTGGTCCGGTGACTCTTGAGATCCTTGATCCTGCTGGCGATGTCATTCGACGCTATTCAAGCGAAGACCGACCGCAGCCAGTCGATCCGAATACACTGAACATTCCTGCATTCTGGAGGCCAACCCCAGAACCATTGTCCGCTGCATCTGGGATGCATCGCTGGGTATGGGATCTGCGCGCCCAAACAATGGGAGGTGGCGGACGTCGTGGAGGCGGTGGTGGCGGAGGCGGCGGTGGATTTGGCCGGGGCGGTGGCACGGTTCTGCCGGGACCATATACAGTCAGGCTTACGGTCGGAGGCAAGAGTTACATGCAGCCGCTGATTTTAAAGCCAGATCCGCGCGCTAGATAATCCGCTCTCGGATTTGGTCATTTGATGCGGAAGCTTCTTTTCGTGTGCGGTCAAAATAAGCTCAGAAGCCCAACCGCGGAAGCTATCTTTTCAGGCCGAGCGGGAATCATTGCTCGCTCGGCGGTCTTAATCATGATGCCACAATTCCACTGTCAACAGAATTAGTGGAATGGGCGGATATTATCTTCGTAATGGAAAAGACTCACCGAAACAAGCTCACAAAAAAATTCAGGCAATACTTGAAAAACAAACGCGTCGTTTGTCTGGATATTCCCGACGAATTTGAATATATGAACCCTATTCTGATTCGGCTCTTAAAAACCAGGGTCAACAAAATTGTTCCGATATGGGAAACCCTAATCCCGTAAACGGGCACCTTTTTAACATCTGCCCTTCCGGTCCAAGTCAGTAAATTAACTCGTAACACAGAGTTAAGCGCGCTGCTAAAAATTTAGCAGGATGGTATCAAAATTGATGCTGCACAACCGACGTTCTCAGACGGTCATTCAATTATAAATCGCAAGGAGAAGCTATGGAAACCCTCGTTCAAGACCTGCGGTTTGCAATCAAGATGCTCTTTAAAAACCCAGTATTTACCAGCGTCTCTGTAATAGCGCTGGCGCTGGGAATTGGCGCGAACACGGCCATTTTCAGTGTGGTTAACGCAATTCTGTTGCGCCCTCTTCCATACAAAGAACCTGACCGGCTGGTGATGATCTGGGAAAACTCTTTTAAAACAAAACATGACAGGAACGTTGTGTCACCGGCGAACTATCTTGATTGGCGAGCTCAGAATACCGTTTTCAGCAATATGGGCGGAGCCGTGGATTTCGAAAGCCTGAAGGTGAACCTTACGGGCTTTGGCGAACCGCAAAATGTTCAGATTCAATATGCTACTCCTGAACTCTTTGACGTCCTGGGCGTGAATGCCGAAATCGGCAGAACGTTCAATCCAGACGAAGCTGCGCAGAACGGACCAAACGCAGTTGTCTTAACCCATAGGATGTGGGTACGGCTCTTTAATGCCGACCCTGCTGCCATAGGGAAGCCACTACAATTAAACGGAAGCGATTACACAATCGTTGGTGTTATGCCAGCCAGTTTTCAATTCGGCGAAACCAAGGCCGATCTCTGGCTTCCAATCGGATTCAACCCAGGTATTAATTATAGGCAGGTTACCGGCCGCTATATGATCGTAATCGGCCGCCTGAAAGCCGGCGCAAGTATTTCGCAAGCTCAGACCCAGATGACCGCTATTGCACAGAAGCTGGAACAGGAGTACCCGCAATTCAATGCACGATGGGGAGTCAATCTGGTCCCGCTTTATGATCAAATTGTAGGCAATGTCAGGCCCGCATTGATGGTGTTGCTGGGTACAGTTCTTCTGGTGTTGCTAATAGCCTGCGCAAACGTCGCTAATTTGCTGCTGGCGCGCGCGGCGGTAAGACAAAAAGAGATAGCGGTTCGGACGGCGCTCGGTGCGGGCCGAACACGAATATTGCGTCAGCTGCTCACCGAAAGCCTGGTTCTTGCGCTGACTGGTGGAATCGCCGGATTGCTTCTCGCATCGTGGGGAGTCAAATTTCTGGTTGCGATCAGTCCGACAAATGTGCCCAGATTACAAAATGTCGGCATAGATCTGCGAGTACTCTTGTTCACATTAGCAGTTTCGATTCTGACCGGTTTGGTGTTTGGACTTGCACCAGCGCTCGAAAATTCCAGAACGAACATAACCGAAATACTACGCGACGGCGGGCGCGGATCAACCTCTGGAGTAAGAGGGCGCAGGATCAGAAACGCTTTTGTCGTATCAGAAATTGCAATCTCTCTTGTTTTGTTAATCTGCTCCGGATTAATGATCAAGAGCTTCGCTCGGTTGCAATCTGTAAAATCAGGAATCGACCCCGCGAATGTTTTGACAGCGAACATATCTTTGCCAAGATCAAAGTACGGATCGAACGAACGTATCGATAGATTCTTCAATGAGGTTTGTCATCGCATTGAAGCTGTGCCGGGCATCAAATCCGCGGGGGCAATTAGTTTTCTTCCGTTTTCGGGAAATCGCTCTAACACCGGCTTTTCAGTTGTGGGATTGCCAGAACCTGCGCCAGGTGAAGCTCCCGCAACCGATGTCTCCGTTATTGAGCCCCATTATTTCAAAGCGATGGGGATACCGCTGCTCAGGGGGCGTGAGTTTACAGACAGCGATACAGGCGATGCATCGCGAGTAATAATCATCAACGAAACCCTGGCGGCGACCTATTTTCCAAACGAAGATCCGATAGGGAAGCGCTTAAAAATTTCATGGGACAGGAAGGACGGAGCAGAAGAGATAGTCGGCGTTGTCGGCGACGTGAAGCACGAAGGACTCGGCAACAGTACCAGCCCTGCAATTTATTGGCCGTCCGCAAGGTACCCTTATAACGCAATGTCCCTGGTAATCAGGACAAGCGGACTCCCTATGTCATTCGTTGCGGCGGTTAAAGATCAGGTAAAAATTCTGGATCCTGATTTGCCCCTGGCGGACGTTAAGCCAATGGAAGATTGGCTAACCGATTCCGTAGCTCAGCCGAGATTTAACGCTCAACTGCTGGCAATTTTTGCGGGCATCGCATTGATACTTGCGGCCGTCGGCATCTATGGCGTGATGGCGTATTCGGTTGCTCAGAGGACCCAGGAGATCGGAATTCGAATGGCCTTGGGCGCCAGGCAGAGCGAAACAATAATGCTGGTGGTTATGCAAGCTCTTACGCTTGCCGCGATCGGTGTAGGAATAGGTCTGTCAGGCGCATATGTGCTTGGAAAGCTATTGTCGAGTTTTTCCAGCTTGCTGTATGAAGTGAAAGCAACAGATCCGGCGACATTCGGACTGACCGCGCTCGCTCTAATGGCGACCGCACTTCTCGCAAGTTATTTTCCGGCGCGCAAGGCGGCCAAGGTCGATCCTCTTGTTGCGTTGAGGTCCGAGTAACAACGGGAGTGGTTGTTGTGTAACTAAACCCCAGTCTTGAGTTGATTAGGCGGAAATGATGTTTACGTGACGCAAATTGTGCCACAACAGTTTCAGCCTAATCGCATTCCACAATCCTTGCCAGGATCGGGAGAATACCCGATCCACAAACAGTT
>DASRDY010000044.1:0-35725 GCA_035652355.1 Blastocatellia bacterium | reverse complement strand
TTGGTTCCTAGTCCCGCCTTCAGGCGGAAAGTTTTTAAAATTCAGCCTAAAGGCGGGACTACGAGCTCCGATGGCCTGATTAGCCAATCATCTACGTTGTCCGGTCAGAGTGCACGTAGTCTTTTGATCCTGTCATACAAGCTAAACAGCAAAAAAATAACCGCGACATATATTGGATAACCAATGAAAAACGACGCAAGATCGCAAATTAACTGACCATTCTGTGTCGTTGGTTTCAGGATCAAATAGAAGATGTAGCTTGGCCACAAGAACGCCGGCCACCACGAGATAACAATAAACGACGCCACCCACGCCCCGCATGTAACCAGCAGGCCAAGGATTAACGATTTGTCCCAGATATTTTTATCGATTTTCATTCATCTCGCCAGCGAGTGCAGTATCCATATGTAATAGGCATCGAAAAATGTTACCCATCCCTGTCTGACGTGCCACCAGTTATGTTCGTCGAAATATCTGGTTCGAACCGGATACATTCTGAGAGTCAATGATTGGCTACCGAGGCCGCGCCTTAAATCGGATCTCGACAGTCGTGACATTGCTGGTGTGGTCGCAACAATCACGCTTTTCAGATTCTGCGATTTCGCATATTCACCCAGGGCTCTTCCCAGATCCACATCGTCTTTCAAATCTTGTCCGAGAAATATGATTTTGTCAGCCGGTACACCGCGCGACTGCAGAACCTGCCGGCAGAGCTCCTCTTTATGTTCAGTGATATTCAGTTCCTCGATCCGTGACAGTCTTTGTCTTGGCACCGCAACTAACGGCGCAAAGCCTTGCTGATAAAGATTCGCGGCTGCAAATGGATTCCAATGCCCCTGTTCGTCGTCTACAAGAATCAAATCAGACTTTTCAATTGCGTCGCGGACGGCCATAAAAGAACCAATCTCACCCAGAATCCAATTATGAAATATTCCGAAAACAAGCAGCACAGTAACAATCACGATCAGAAATCTTGCGAACAGCCTTACAGGCCTTTTTGACAGCAAGCTTCGAAGTCGGGTAGAAGGGCGCAACCTCGATTGGTTCTTGCTTGCTGTTCCAACCTTGCTCTCAGGCATGTTCGTTACCACGCGTATCGGACATAATAAAAAGGGAATTTCAGGTACTCGTGCGCGACACCCGTCGCGCCCAAATCGTCCTGCCACCAGTTCGTTTCGTTGTACCAGGGATTATGCGATGCGGCCATTCGGATATCAGTCACGTGGTTTTTCAAAATCTTTTTAAAAACCCACCGCGCGCGCCTGGTATGTTCAGCCGAAGTCACAATGGTCAAACTGACGGAAGATTTGTCAGCAAGAAACCTCGCAAGAGAATTGGCTTCATCTTCCGTGCTCTCGACTGCGCCCGGTAATTGTTCGATGGCATCAGACGGCACACCCTCGCGTTCCATAGATTTGGTGTAAACCTGATCTTCAGTCATTGCCAGCCCAGCTTCAATGATATTGTCAGTCTTTCCCTGGCACACCAGAATTGTGGGAGCTATACCTTTTTTGTACAGATCGGCCGCCAGAAAGGGTCGCGAGTTTGGATCGCCGCCCAGAACGATGATGTAATCCGATTTGGCCGGAGCGTCATCTACAACCAGAATTCGCGCGGCTTCGATCAGGATGGGTCTTCGAAGCAGGTACAAGGCAACCAGCGCGATCACAAAAATCGCGCCGCCAATTAACAGGGCAGTAAAACGTCGGCGACGTATCTGTCCCGCTTGATTATTCCCGGTGTTTCCCCTCAAATCAGAACGCTACAACGCCTGACACTTAGCGCATATCAAGTGTAAATTGGTGATCGAAGGCATCATGCCGCGCGATGAGGGAACGATCTCGCTGAAATGCAGATAAGAATTGGATCCGCATTTGACGCACTTGCCACGATCTCGTTCCCAGACTTCCTTTTTAATCTCGGCATCCAGCTTACTGTCGACTTCTTCTGGAAGCAACTGCTGTCTTCGCGCGATGCGAACCAGTGTATCAATAATCGCTTCGACCAGGACAGGATCCTTAACGTCATATTGCCCGTTGCCGGTCTTTGTGTTCAACTCAAGGTAGATGCCTTGTGAACGGCGCTGAACATCGTTAACTTCTGTCCATTCAACTTCTATAACGCGATCGGAAAGGTAAAATCGCAGTTTTCGATTGGTTGCAACCAATCGTCCAGGTATCAAGGTCAGGGATTTCGAGCCTACCCGATGATAGGTTGCCGGTACGTCCAGATGGCATCGCTCGCCTGGAAGCAAGCCCAAATCCCGATCAGCTCTCAGCTTTGGCAGGTTTCCGGCGCGAATGTCGGTCAGCTGCTTTTGATAGGCTAAACGATCCAAAATCGGTTTAGCCAAAGGCTTCGGAATGTCCAGTATGCGTCGAAGGTCTAGAATGAATTGCTCTTCTTCCGCAGTGATAATTCCATCAGCTGCGGCGAACGCCAGTGTCCGCTCCAGGAAATGTATCGCGTCGCCGCGAACGTATGCGAGAGCCTCCTTACGATCGATTTTTTCCTGAAGCGTGCGTTTCTTAAGTATTTCCCATTTCTTTCGGTTCAGGACTCCATCGGCACAGCAACTCAGAAATACTTTTCTGAAACGATGCAATCCTTCACGGACTTCCTGCTCGCAGTTGACGCATCTGACGATCTGGTCATCGGATATCTGAGCACCTACGGTTACCTTTACACTGCAACGCGAGCAGAGTCGCTCCGTGTTTACAACCAGCTTGGTTCCGCAAGCCGGACAGAAATCCGCCCCGTCATCTTCGTTTCTGCCGCACTTTGGACAGTACCTTAATTGCTGCATGCTAACTCCAGAGGCGTAGGCCATGAAACCCTCCGTACATTTTGAAAGAATTCTTGTGCTGGTGTTTGTTTTTTGAATTGAAGGGTGCCACCCTCCCAAAGACTATAAGCCCGCAACACCAAAAAAATCTAGTCTTTTTAGAAGCGTTCCGATCAACGCCTCCGATTGCGTGAAGAGGCTGTAATCTCGCTGTACCGGGCCATTGTATGAGGAGGATCGTTATGGCTCTTGTTTGAAAGAAGTGTAGCCGCTGAGTTCCGTTACAGCGACGACTCAGTATAACTCAGGCTTCCCGGATTATCTCAATATTTTCGACTGCGGTTGCTCGCGCCGAAGCGAATTCACATACGCAATCCAGCGAGCAGAAATGATAAGGCGTCTCGAATATTCCGTCACCCATCGCATCGACTTTGCGACCGAAAATGTCCAGAACCCACCAGTTCAACGGAGTAATGTCGCCAATCTCTCCGCAGTTATCGCATTTAACCAGAGTGGACATTGATTGCCCTCCTTCTCGCTCTTTGCCTCTTTGACAAGCTCACTTGCACAGATCAACTCAGTGTAACAGCGGCTCAATTGGTTGCCAAGCCGCAAGTTGGACAAATATCGGACTAAGCCAATGGACTGACTGGCGGTCTTTGCTATAATTTCAATGCCAATAGATTTACGGCTGATGATTCCGCGATTGTCCAGCCCAAATCCTATTAACAGTTAGAGGTCCCAAAGTAGGCATTTGCAGTGAAGTCTCCACGAATGCTTAAGCGCACCCTGCTGCCGCTGAGCTTTATAGTTATCGCCATCGTTTGTCAGTTCATTCCGCTGCTGAACGTCCTGGGCTACGAATACAGCGCCCTGATGGGCATGCTGACGGCAATCTGCGCAGGTGCAGTTGGCGTCTTGCGGGCGAACAAAGCGAAGGTCGCGGGTCAGTCGATAGCAAAGCAATTTTTTATTACAGCAGGGTTTGGATTCGCTCTGTTGGTGACTGCGTTACTGATTTCCGTAACGACAACGTATTCGATTCATCAGTGCCATATCAAAGAAGGCATCAAGCTGTTCGCTTTTATCGCACTTCCAGCCCTTATCCATTTTGCGGGATTAGGAGTGTTGCTTGGCGTATTGTTCAAACGGCGGAGAGTTGCGCTCGCTGTTCTGGTTAGTTATGTGATTGCGACGGCACTTCATTCAGCCTATCAATTCTGGTGGGGCCAGCAGGTGCCTTCCAACGTAATCGTCGGGTTTGCAAACGCCAGTGGCTATGCCGGTTTCAGCGACCGGCTTTTCTGGCATCCGTCGTTCATTTATTTCCGGTCGCTGGTTTCTGTTGCTGGTATTTTGTTTATCGCAATTGCCACAATTAAATCCGAACCTGCCAAAAATCGTCTTCTGCGTCCTTCACTGGCCATGATTGCAGTGGGAGCATTGGTAATCATCGGCTTTGCACTTCATTCTGCGGACAAATGGGGAATAGGCTCGGGAAGAAGCAGGATTGCCTCAACGTTGACCGCGGTTTACGAAACAGACCACGTTGTAATTCATTATCCGCCGAATACTCAGGTTGCATCGCACATCGCCCAGATTGCGGAAGATCACGAATGGCTGTTTCATCAGTTAAGCGGAATTTTGCAGCACACCCCCGCTTGGAAGGTGCAGTCTTATATCTATGCCGATCAGCAGCAGATGGAGCAGTCGACCGGCGCGGATGGCTATATTTTTACTCAACCCTGGCATCACGAGATTCACATTCCTTACGACGGCAGCGTGAACGGAGTTGAATACGCAACCCTGAAACACGAAATGGTCCATTTATTGATGGGTGATTACGGCGATCGGTTCTTGTGCGTGAACCTGAACCGCGGGATTCTGGAAGGAACTGCGGTCGCGATTGCTGATGATCTGTTCCGAGGGCCTGCTTTTCAGATATCGGCCGCCGCAGCCAAAGATTCGGGGCATTTGACCTCCGCAACAGTGCTCTTTAGTGAATCCGGGTTTGGATTTGGGAGTGCTTCTATATCCAAATCTTACAATCTGGCTGGGTCGTTTATTGGTTTTCTTATAGATCGCTATGGCATAGACAAACTCCGAACTCTATATAAGACTTCCGACTTCAAGGGAACATACGGAAGCGATTTATCTCAGCTCGATGGGCAATGGCAGACGTATCTGGCAGGCATTCAACCGGATGAGAGAGAAATCAAACGAATCTCTTATTTGTATGACGATTCCGTTTTCCGGCCGCTCTATAAAGATAATTGCCCGCGAATTGGCAGTCGCGAGCCGTCTCCATACGAAATTGCTGAATCTCTGGAAAGGCAAAAGCGTTATTCCGAAGCAATCGCGAAATACCAGCAGCTTTATAACGACGAAAACCACAACCCGGAATGGCTGGTTCGCATAGCCGAAGTCTATAAGGAAGAATCTGATTATAAACAAGCGATCTCAACCCTCGAGATGGCCGCCGACGCTCCACGCCTGCCGCACGTTATTCTGGAGGATGCCGTCACGTCACTGTTCGATTTGCTGATTCGCCAAAAGCGCTGGGAGGATGCCAGCAGAGTTCTTGCAGACGCAGAGCGCCGCGACGTCGGAAGCCCGGAATGGCGCGAGCTTCGACGACGGATTCTGCAGGAAGATCCTGATGTGCGCGAGCTCATTTTTGACGGGCTAACCGACGCGCGGAACGAGCAGGCATCCTGGGATTTTCGCAAAGCGATCGAGCGCGATCCTTCATTTGGGCTCTCTTACCTCTTTTTGGCTGACAGAGTTAATCGCCACGAAAAAGATAGTTTGACGTATTTCGGCTTAAGCGAGAAATTCCTTCTGCTTACACCGGGACTCGACAGATTGAAGGCGCGGGTGCTGTTGAGATTGGGAGATTACAAGTATACGCGACGTGATTGGGAGTCAGCCAAAGGGTATTTCAAACAAGCTTTTGATGTTGCTCCGGATGTTCAGCAAAAGCAGGCGGCCAATGATTGGCTGGCGAGACTCGATTGGCGAGTGAACTGGACCGCGCATAAATCCGAAACCAACCATAGCAACAAAAGTGGCGTGGACTTTAGCTTTAGTCCGCGCAAGCTATAAAACTTACAGGTTAAAAGAAACGGCCTCTGAGTCTTCTTTCCTGAATTAGATGTCTGATGCATTTAACCTTGGTAGATCTATATCTTGCGCGGACTGAAGTCCACGCCACGATTTCCACTGCGCCTCTTAAACCTGACAGGTTACCTCACTGTAAGATTTATTGTTGACATCAATCCAGACTGTGCGGCACCATATTCAAGGAAACCTATGAATCTTTCGGCGTCCACGAAAAAACGCCGAGCTAGCCCGAAGATTAATTTTGCAGTGCTCAGATTTTATAACGGCCACTGGACCGTTCAGGATAGTTTGCTCAGGAGCAACATATGCGAATCCAAATTATGCGATCCATCGTTCTGTTATTCTTATCCTTGTCTATCGCTGTGGGAGGCGCGTCGGCCTCGCCTCAAGACGCTTCGGCGTATTACGAAGCTGGCAATAAGGCATACAATTCCAAGAATTATGCTGAAGCAATCGATGACTATAAAATGGCGATTCGTTCGCGGCCGGAATGGGCCGAGGCCAACTACTGGCTCGGAAATTCTTATTACAATCTGAAACGATATTCCGAGGCGGCTGCGGCATATAAGGAAGCCGTCAGGCTAAAGCCGGATTATTACGACGCTTATATCTATCTGGCAAACTCGCTCGATGATCTTCACCAAACCAATGACGCCATGATTACTTATGGCAGAGCTATTCAGGTCGATCCGTCAAAACCGCAAGCATACTTTGAGCTGGGTGTCGCATATTACAACGCCGAACAATATGACAAAGCCCTGGAGAATTACATTCAGTGCGCTCGGATTCAACCTGATTATCCGCACATAAAAAGGAACATGGGCGAATCATATCACTTTCTGAAACGCGATCGGGAGGCACTTTCCGCCCTGAATTCCGCGATTATTGATGATCCGAGCGATTTTGAAGCTTACGAGAAGCTCGGCGATGTTTATCAGGCTCTGAAGCAAATACCCGATGCGATTGGCGCTTATAACAGGGCAATTTCGCTGAGGCCCTCAGACTCAAGCGCCTACCTTGGACTCGGTAACACCTATTACAACTCTGAACGTTATGAAGAAGCCGCCGATGCTTATAAAGCAGCAGCAAGATCTGATCCATCCTGGGCGACGGCGTTTTTTTATTTGGGTGATGCTTACAAAAAGTTGAGCAAGAATTCGGACGCAATTGAGGCCTATAGAAAAGCGATATCTATTAAACCCGATTACGCGAGCGCGTATCTTGGCCTCGGCGATATTTATTACAATACGGAACGGTATAAGGAAGCCGTTGACGCGTATAAATCAGCGATTAAATACAACCAAAATTCAGCAACAGCATATTTTTATTTAGGCGATGCTTACAGGAAACTGGATCGGAACACCGACGCAATAGACGCTTATAAAGAGGCGGTTCGAATCAATCCGGAAGATGCAAACGTGCACTATAACCTCGGCTCCCTTTATGCCAAGCTGGGGTTGCCGACACTCGCCACTGATCAGTATCGAGAGTTGGTCAGGTTAAATTCCGAGCTTGCCACCAAGCTATTGCAACAGATTCCAAAGCAGTAGGAAGGTTTTAGTCGAAATGGAAACGGGGAGCGGGTCGCTCCCCGTTTGTTGTGTTTGACTATCGGCCTGTCAATTGGACCGGCAGGTCTTTATCAACCACCGGGCGTTTCGGCTGGTTTGCCAGATTCCACGCCATTACGTAAACCGTTCGCGCTACTTTCTCCATCTTCTTATAATCGATCTTGTCGGGCGAATCCGAAGGCTGGTGATAGTCTTCGTGAACCCCGTCAAAATAAAAGATGATCGGTATGCCGTTCTTCGCGTAATTGAAATGGTCGCTGCGGAAGAAGAAACGGTTTGGATCATTTGGATCGTCGTACCTGTAATCAAAATTCAGGTTCAGATAAGATTTGTTGACTCGCTCGCTCAGGTCGCCGAGATCAGTGCTCATCATCTTTGAGCCAATCACATAAATCTCATTGGGACCGGACAATTCTCTATTTGCCGGGTTCGTATCGCCTTCTTTCTTGCTGCGACCGATCATATCAATGTTGAGCTGTGTGATGACTTGTTTCAGCGGCACAGTCGGATAACTGGTGAAGTACTGCGAGCCCCACAATCCTTTCTCTTCGCCGCAATGCCAGACGAACAGGATAGAGCGTTTTGGCTTTACCGAACCGTTGGCGAAGGCGCCTGCTATAGACAAAATACCAGTTGTTCCGGATCCATCATCGTCAGCGCCATTATAAATAGAATCGCCATTTACCGGTTGTCCGATTCCGACGTGATCATAATGCGCTCCTATCGCGACATATTCATTTTTCAAAACGGGATCGCTGCCCTCCAGAACCGCCACGACGTTTTGCGTCTGGACCATCTCCGTTTTTACCCCGGCATTAAAGGAAATATGCTTTGCCGGATTCAGCTCGAACGACTTCAGGTCGTTGCCCGCCGCCGAATCAGCGAGTATCGAATCGGCCGTCTCCTTTTCATCCTGGAAGATCGCATTTACCAGCTCTCGAGATGCGGTGATTGACGGCAGAGCATTCGCCATTGCGGGCTGGAACTTGTCCACTACGACGTTACCGCGCTCGACTGCGTTTTGTCGGATTCGATCCCAAAACCGAAGCGTTTGCGCGCTGGGTATATATATTATTCCTTTGGCGCCATTTTTCTGTCCGTAGGTCGCCGCGGTCTCGTAGTCCTCGCCCGCTTTTCCGGTCAGATCATTGCGCTGAATACTTTTTGGCAGACCGTTGTACGCGATTATGATTTTGTCTTTGACGTTAACGCCATCGAAAGGGTTAATGCCTTTTGCTTTGTGAGCGATGCCATAACCTACAAAAACAGCAGAACCACTGGCGCTGCCAGCCGAACCATTCAGAAACCCTTCGCCAAAATTAAAGTTCCGGCCATTGATATCACAGTGTGAATCCGCGGGGACCGACGTGGTCTTTCGAAGAGCGATATGCTGGTAATATGTGCCGTCATCGCCCATCGGTTTGTATCCCCAGCGCGACAGCATCATGCCCAGAAACTTCGCCGTGGTATTCAATCCGCGTGACGGAGTATCGCGACCTTCCATTTCATCCGACGCGATAAAATAAAGGTAGTCCTTTAACATGCTCGCGGTTATGTAATCGGCATTGCCGGTAGATACAGACGAAGAACTGGCCGCGCCTGTGCTCTTCTTTACGGCGCTCTTTTGTTGAGCAAGCGAAACTGACAGCGGCGCTGTCAGCAAACTGATCAGCATTAAGCCAACCAAAAAGGTCTTTCGCATCTTTCCTCCTAATGATCAACAGTCACAATCGGGTTTTCGATTGCTGAATATGCCAAATCATCACTATCCAGATAGATTTTTGATTCAGTGCGTTGTTTTAATAATGGATGTGTCGAGACACCGAAGACATACTACAAGATTTACGGACGATTTTCATTAAAGAGTAGCCGCATGCAATCAAAGACCGGAAATTGTCTATGACAAAGTTGCCGCGAAACGATCCAACGGAATATTGCCTCCGGATAATACTCCAACTACTTTCTTCCCTCGCAGCGAATCGCGCAGTTTGACTGCCGCTGCCAGCGAGGCAGCTCCGGCGCCTTCCGCTACTTGCTTGCCGTGTTGTGCCAGCAGGCGAATAGCTCCATTGATCTCCTGGTCGTTGACGAGAATGAAATCGTCCAGCATCTCCCACAGGATGCCAAGAGTCAGTTCGAACGGTACTCTTGTCGCAAGACCTTCGTGAACCGTCTCCATTTTGGAATGCGGGCGAAGCTCTTTGGTGTGCCAGGCTTGCCAGCAAGCAGGTGCGCCATCCGATTGAACCGCTATAATTCTGACGTTGGGATTTATATGTTTCGCTACGATGCAACAGCCGGACGCGCAACTGCCTGCACCAACCGGAGCGACTATCACATCTACATCGGGCAAGTCTTCGAAGATTTCCAACGCTAGTGTGCCCACGCCGCTTATTAGCTTTGGTTCGTTTGCCGAATGTACAAATCGACGGCCTTCGCGTTCCGCCACGCGACCAGCTTCTTCCCGCGCCTCGTCGAAATCGCGGCCGTGCAGGCGCACCTCCGCCCCAAGATCGCGCATTGCCTGCATTTTTGCCTGATTCACGTTTTCCGCCGGGGCATAGATTATGACCGGAACGCCAAACTGCCGTCCTCCATAAGCTATTGACTGGCCATGATTGCCGGTGCTGGCGGAAACCAGTCCGGCGCGCTTTTCTTCTTCCGTGAGTGATCCGACAAGGTTAACGCCGCCGCGGACTTTGAATGCACCCACTGGCTGCGCGTTTTCGCATTTGGCGTAATAATCAAATCCCAAAAGCTGGGACAGTTTCGGAATATGCAGTAGTGGAGTTTTAGGCAGATAACGATTAACAAAGGGCGCTGCGGCTTCTATGTCAACAAAAGTTGGAGGTAACATGACTCGACTCTTTCCTTTAGTAATGCGCGAAATCAAACAAGGACTCTGTCTCCGTGACTGCGCGGCTGCGAGATGACCAGAAATCTTACATCCTCGCCGGAGTTGTTTAATACCTGATGCTGTGTTCCAGGTGATATTTCCACACCTTCAAACTGGCGTAATGTCTCTGTTGAATCCAGGAATTGAATTGTCAGGATCCCCGACAAAACGAAAAAGAACTGTCTGGACCGCTGGTGATAGTGTTTCACTTCGGATGTTCCAGGCGGCATCTGTTCTTCTATGACGCTGAGGTCATCGCGCTTTAGCAGGTGCCAGCCGTCGCAATCCGATCCCCATTTGTAATGCTCAGCGGTTGCATTGTTGATCATTGGATTGAGCCCTACGGACTATGATCGTAATCAGTGTCCGAATACGCGTCAAGTCTGACAAAGGCTCTCGTGTTTCAGAATCATTCAATTGCAGTCTCGGTCTGAGGCAATCGCCGAAAGACCCAATTGCGTAATTAACTGAAAAATAATGAATTGTTGATCGGCATTATTTTTGCCCCGACAACCAGTGGCAATATCACAACAGACTTGAGGAGCTATTTATGCCCGAACAAAGAGGCGATAAGAAGGATAAACTGCAAGGCGAAGGCGATTACGAATCCGGTCGCAAATATCAACACGACGCCACCGATTTCACTAAGACGCACGACGTCGAAGGAATCGCGCGGGAAGCTGAGGCTGATCTGCCGGAAGAGGAAAAAAGAAGAGATCAGAAGGGAAGGCGTTGATCCGTCTTCAAACGTTGAAATCGAGCTCTTTAAGAGCATCGGTTATTGGATGAGTAGCTGACAGTATTGGCGGCTCCTGGTGAAAAGCGTACGGCTGCCTTGTTGCACTATCAGTCTCTTCCTTCAGGAGACGTCTGAGCATTGCGACCAGCCGCTCCAGGTCGTCGGGAGCGTACAGCGTAAATCCGCAGTCGCAGTGTGAGGAGGAGAGAAGGCTGTTCTTCACTTGTGAGTCGCAGCGGTGGTGACTAGCTTCGTTCACCAAGCTGGTTATTGCCAGCAGCCGCTCCGAAATTCCGTGCGATTGAATCTCGTTCTGGCACTTCTGCCATTCAGGACTATGCAGCAGATCGGTCAGAACATCGAACGCATTTCTGCGTTGCGCGCTGTCGTGCGACTCGATATAGAGTGTCTGGTAAGCTCCGATGAACTCCTCTGCTTGTTCAAACATCCGCTGTCGATCAGTCGGATCGAGCAACCGGTTCGGCTCCTCCCAGAAAGCAGCCAGATTGTGTCTGAGAGTCTCAATGCGCTCGTTTCCAGTGTAATCAGCAGTATCGATAAATTCGCGAGCATGTGTTGCCCACGGCGCCCATTCCAGAAAGTCCGTGAGTTTGACCAGGTCCTGGGCAAGCCGATCGAATACGGACTCGCTGCCAGCGAAAATATCGACGATATGCGTCAGTCCCTGTTCCAGCGGAACCCGACCCTGGAGCATCGCCGTTACGGCTGCCGCCATTCGATCAAAATATCTTCTGCACGTGTAATAGATCTGTCCGATGCGCGCTGTTGGCGCTTCCTCTGGTAGCGCCGCGACGCGGCGATCCAGGTCGAGTGACGTCCACCGTTGCTGCCATTCGGCGAACGCTTCGCGGACCTGACGTCGACCGTCGGCGGTGCTGAGGTCAAACCATATCTGTTGTCCGAGCAACCGGCTGCACCATTCGCTCAAACGTTCAGTAGAGTAAACAATCGTCGCTGTTCTGCGCAGCAGTGTATATCGGCTCAGATCGAGGTCTTTTGCAAGATTCGCAGGTGTTAGAACATCTGTCGCTGCGGAGTTTGTTAACTCTACTTGCCAACCGGCAACGAGAGCCGACAGCAGTAACCGCTGGATAGGAGCCTGAAGTCCAAACGGCGGCCGGCGCATCAGTCCGATAACGTCTGCCAGCGGCACGACTCCCTGCGGCGAGCCTTCGATCAGCTTTCTGACGGCCAGCATTATGGGTGAAGTGGCGCATTCATCCGATTCCAGATCGAGCTCGTACTGTCCGTTCAACATGTGGACAAGAGACAGCGGCGCCGCGAATTGGCCAGCATACGACTGCACCCAGGTATCGTTCGGGTTTTCACCGCATAACAGTCCGCGATGAAGCGATTCGATCTTATCAAGAGTAACCAGTCCACCGAAAACGGGGTGCTGCGGAAATTTGACGGTTAGCGCAGGATCGAGCAGGGAAACAAACAGTCCCGAAATTGTCTGATTTGGTCGTTGACTCTTGAGTGGCGAATCGACGTGTCTTCCAACCAGTGAGCCGTTTGTAATGTAGATAGATTCAAATCGTTCGACCACGCGCGAGCGCAAATCGCCCAGCAGAAGCTCCAATCGCGGGCTGATCCGGCTTGCTTCCGCACTGAACCGTTGCGCAACCAGGAATAGCTTTACGATGTAGCGCCAATCCGATCCTCTGGGTCCCTGACCGTTCTCTGCAGCGCCGTATTCTGAGGCTATCCAGAACAGTACGCCGCTGGGGATGGTCGACTGCTCTGGCGGAGCAACATCCGGTGGCAGCAAAATCACTTGCCAGTCTGTTTCGTTCGCAATTGCTGATGTAGTCGGCAAAGGCTGTGATTCGTGCGGCTCCAGATCGAGCTCAAGCAGACTATCGGTTATCTCGGTCGGAGTATTCTCGCCTATATTTTGAGCAATCGTCTCTTCGAATATGAAGTTCGATTGCCTCTCGAACGAGATGACTCCCTCTCGTTCTGCGCCGCGCCACAGGACGCGCATCACCGCTCTTTCGGTTAGGCTTGCATGTTGCCGATCATAGCTGAATGGCCAATCCGAGAAATACCTTCCACCGATTCCAACCAAGGTCTCAAGTAACCGATGATCATTGTCGGCGATGGTCTCCGCTTCGCTCTCGATGGCGGATTCCAGATCGTTCGCATCGCCTATCGGCAGCATGTAATTTTTTTCGCCGGTCTCCGACATGGAGATGATCGAGTTACTGGCCTTTTGATCCAGCTCCAGCAGACACGCCGAAGCGATGGAATAACCGTCAACACGGTCGTCTACCAGCATCAGTCCTTCAGCCAGCCTGTGAATGCCGATGCCGCGTCCGGTCAGCGAAAAAATGAACAGGCTTTTCAGCAGCAATCGAGTCGTAATCCTGCTGGCGACCGGTCCGGTTGAAACAATCGAGTTAGCCAGTTTGTCGTATGTTACAAAGGCCTGCGAAAGCGAGCTGTCTTTGCGAAGCTCGTATTCGAAGCGGTCGAACGCCTCGTCGAGCATTATCATGCTCAGCAAAGGTCTTCCTGCCGCGCGAACTCCGGCGCTGGCCGCAAACCCAAGCAGGGAAAATGCCGTGGTATGGCTGCGCAATGCGGCGGTAACTTCTAAAACTATCGGATGCAAAGGGAAGAGCGCGACGAAGTCAGCTTCGCTCCAGTAAAAATGAGGAAGGCGGCTTTTGACACGCTTGTATAGAGCCTGCAACTCTACTCGTTGTCTGCTCGATTTTTTAAACAGGCGCTGACTTATCAGCTCTTTCAGGCATTCAATCCCAATATATTCAGACTGATAATTGTGCGCAAAGACCGTCAACTCGTGATTGCCCTTTGCCACGTCTTCGTCCAGGGTAATGATGACTTTGATCTTGCCTGTTTGTGCGATTTCGCCCAGAGCTTCCAGCCATTCTATGTCGTCTTTGACGCGCTCTCTGACCCCTGATTTCAGTCGGGCAGAAACGCCATCGACCAGGAAGACAGGTGTGACGCTGATCAGGCTTTCGGAAAGCAGTATCAGGTCGCGGCCGCGATCACCGGACGGCTGAAACGATATAGTTCCGTGAGTGGCTGCTCTAACCGCGGCAGCCAGGGCATCACTGAACGGGGTTCGAAGGTCGCTGTCCAGATATAACGTGATTGGCAGAAGCGCGCCCAGACGGCCTGCCAGGGTTCGTACCTGCTGATGTTGAATTTTGGTTCTTCTTGATGGATTTTCCGCCAGTCGGTGGATCACAGTCAAAAGATGCGATTTCCCGACGCCTCGCAGACCGCAAATCATCTTACCCGGTAAAGGTGCCGCAGAGCTAAGATAAGTAAGTAAAGCAGATACGGAATTTGCCGTCAGATCGGTCAACAAATACGCAGAGATCACCTGTTCCGGGTCACTGTCCCGGAAATGTGTTGTCTCGTCGTATGGCGTTAGCTCTACAAAGTCCTTAATCTGAGGCATACAGGCCCAACCGACAACTCCCTAGAGCCGGAAGTTATTGTTTACCAGCAACTTAGGGATGCGCACGCGTCCTCTCGTTAACGATCAAACAGTTCTACCCATCTCCAATTCTCTTTTCGGCAGAAATGATGATTGTGCTTTATAATGATTTTCTAACTGTTATTTAATCTTGTTTTAATCTGATATCGTCTAATCTCTATCTGGACATATAATCAGTGAGTAACCCTGCGGGCTGCAAGTTGTGGATTGTAACCCTGGGTTGTTAGGTTGTGGTTGTGCAGGTATCCTATCCATTATATGCCGACTGACTGCCGATTAAGGAGTTTCAGAATATGATCAGTAAACTGTTCCGCTCGACGCTGGCCGGTGTGCTGGTGGCAGCGATGATAGTACCGCTGTGGGCGCAGAGCCAGACGACATCGTCTGGTCCGACAATGGTTCCACGCGGGCCACTTTCAGAAGAAGAAAATCCTCTGCTGATTGGCAAGCGAAATATCAACAAGCACCAATTGAATTTTTATTCTCTTGAAAAAGAGGCTGCGGCGGGACGCCAGTTTGCTGCTGAAGTCGACCGTTCAGTGAAACTGGTCGACGATCCAATCGTAGTTGAATACATCAACCGCGTCGGTCAGAACATCGTTCTGAACTCCGACGCGAAGGTGCCGTTTACGATCAAGGTGATCGACACGGACGAAGTAAACGCGTTTGCGCTGCCTGGCGGATATTTCTATGTCAACAAAGGGCTGATTCTTGCCGCCGACAACGAGTCAGAGATCGCTTGCGTTATGGCGCACGAAATCGGTCACGTCGCCGCGCGTCACCAGATGGAAAACGCGACGAAAGCAAACCTGTTCAATTTCGGTATGATTCCGCTGATCATCTTCACGGGCGGTCTGGCTGGCATCGCAGCGCAGAACGCGGCTCAGATTCTGGTGCCGATGGGCTTCCTGAAGTTCCAGCGAGGCGCCGAAGCCGAAGCCGATATGCTTGGTGTTGAATACGCATGGGCGGCCGGTTACGACCCGAACGGAATGCTGACCTTCTTCGAAAAGATTCAGGCAAAGGACAAGAAGAAGCCCGGAACGATTTCGAAACTGTTTGATACCCATCCGCCGACTCCGGACCGAATTGAAAAGGTCCGCAATCTTTTGGCTCGATTTCCAGAGCGCAATGAATATATCGTGAACACCAGCGACTTCGATAAAGTGAAGAACAGGCTGGCAGTGGTCACGCATACTCATCGCCTTGGTGACAAGGACACTGGGCCGAAGCGCCCGACGTTGAAGCGCAAGGGCTCGCAGGACGATCCGAACAATCCGAATCCGCAGAGCACCGACGATAAGAACCAGCAACAACAGCCGCCTGACAAGCCGAAATTAAAGCGCAAAGATGGCAGCAACGGCAATGACGGCAACACTGGTAACACCGGGAACAGCGAGAATTACTGAGGTTTTTCACCAAAGCCGACAAGACGATTGTCGCAGTTGAGTTGTCTCCGCCAGTAGAATGTCTCCTGATACTGGGGCTGATTGTGAAGAATCAGCCCCTTTTTCATGCCTGAGTGTTAATTGCGTCGAGATAGATGTGCTCAGTTGCGGCAACCATCTTTTCAGCGGAAAAGCGTTCAGCGACAACAGATTTTGCGTTTTCGGCGAGCGCACGTGTTAGTTCTGAATCTTCGATTAATCTGAATACGGCGTCGGCTATTTCGGCGGGTCTTTGAGACTTAACCAGCAATCCTGTCTTCTCGTTTTCCACGATTTCGCGTGGGCCGCCAATATCAGTTGCGATGACATTTGTGGCGCTGGCCATAGCTTCGACAAGAACCAGGCCAAACGATTCCTGGTGCGACGGCATCACTAATACATCGAGCGCGGCAAGCATTAACGGCATATCGTCAACGTCGTCTATAAACGTGACGCGATCTGAAAGGCCGGAATTCGCGACTATGAAATCAAGCCGGTTTTTGTAGTGTTGATCTGACGAATGATCCTTTCCTGAGACCACAAATTGAATCGATGGGTTGTTTTTTGTGATTATTGCTGCTGCTTCCAGAAAATCGGCCTGACCTTTGTGCTCTGCCAACTGACCAACCACACCGACCAGAGTTATTTCAGGATCAGCAGGCAATCCAAGTCCGCGCCGCAGTGGGACTATGTCCTCACGGGCCGACGGTTTGTTGTGACTGAAGCGCTCAATTTCAATTCCGTTATAGATCGTCACGAGTTTTTCAGGATTGAAAAGACCGCCTTTTATCGTTTCCTGACGAACGCTTTCCGAGACGCAAATCATTCGACTGGCTATGCGCAAAGCTTTTCGGTAACCAATATTGTTCTTCATCGGGAAGGGCACATGTCGCGTCAAAATTAGACTTACTCGGCCCGCTAACTTAGTGGCCATCGCTCCGATCATGTAGTCACGTCCGTAGTGACAATGAAGGATATCGATTTTTTCGCGCTTGACTATTTGCGCAAGCTGCCTCGCGCTGAAAATATCCAGCGAATTTCTAAGCGGAACGGTGAAAAATTGGTAATCAGGTAATCTCTCCGGCAACGGGCTGTTTGGACGCACTGCCACTGAGACCGAATGTCCGCGCGCGGTGAGTCCTCTGACGAGCGTCACCAGATGCGTCTCGCCGCCGCCTATCTCTTTGGCAGAACTGACCTGAAGGATCCTCAGAGGTTCCCCTTGATGGTCCATATCAAAGGAGGATTCGATCAAAAAAGTGGCGCAGACATTCAGTCTGCGCGGGTTAAGATGCGCTCACGATTA
Source organism: Blastocatellia bacterium (assembly GCA_035652355.1). Taxonomy (GTDB): domain Bacteria; phylum Acidobacteriota; class Blastocatellia; order DASRDY01; family DASRDY01; genus DASRDY01. The sequence goes on along the minus strand of DASRDY010000044.1, from coordinate 18,379 downwards.
TTCCAGCTATCGCCCTTGGCAGCCAGCGCAGACTGAATGTCTGCGCCACTTTATCAGATGATCAAAGGACGCAGTTCTTCGATTCTTCTGTTAATCTCGACGGCAGATTTATGTTTGTAGGCTTCCGGCAACATTTCGCGCGATGTTGATTCACGCACCGCAACCAGGGTCTGGTACTCGACCGCCGTTTCATCGCGAGCAGGCGTAAACTCTCGTGCTACTGAATCCAGATCTTCCTGTCGAACGACCTTGTGCCCACTGTTGCGCGCTACGCGACGGGACCGAATCAGAATGGCTTCAATGTCCGCGCCGGACAATGGCAGAGCGTTCTTGGTAATCGGCGCCCAGTCGGTCACCTCGTGGGCAATGTTGTTCTTTCTAACCATCGCGTCGACAATTTGCTGACGGGAAAGTTCACCTTCCGGGTAAAAGAGAGAGAGATGTTCCTCGCATCGCCCCTGGCGCTTCAAGTCGATTGGAAGCAAGTCGGGACGCGAGGTCATCAATATCCACAGAATCTTGCCGCGATTGTCCGTGTTTCCCATGAAATTGGCGAGCTTCGAGAAAATGCGCGAATCAACTCCTGAATCGCCGCCGGAATCCCTGTTGCCGAGCGTAGCGTCAGCTTCGTCGATTAGAACCACGATCGGCGCAAGGGTTTGCAGCAGGTTCAGAATCTTTTCCAGGTTTGCTTCGGACGAACCTACCCATTTCTCGCGGAAATTCTTGAATATAACAACGTTCAACCCGCAATCTTTTGCAAAACATTCTGCAAGAAAAGTCTTTCCGGTTCCGACGGGTCCTGAAAACAGAATTCCCATTGGAGCTTCATCCAGCGTCCCTTCGCGAATCGTGTTGGCGATATTTCGCAGGAACTCTTTTGCGGAATCCATCCCTCCGACGCTGTCCAGTCCGAATTTTGGCGTGGCGAACTCAACCAAACCAACGCATTCGGATTCGATGAGTTCTTTCTTCTTCTCGCGGACTATCTCGTAGGTCAGACCCTGCGGGCTCAATCCAGCGGTCTTCAGCATTGAATTAATGTGAATTCGATTCAAGCCTGAAGTCATGTGGGCAAGCTGATCTACGCTCATCTCCAGCTTTACTCCCGGCGATTTATCCAGAAAGCTCTTGATGTACTGCTGACGCTCGTTCAGTTCAGGATAGGGAATCTTGACCTTTACCAGGCGAGAGTTTTCCCGCAGCCTGGGATGAATATCCGACAGGTTCTCTGTAACAAAAATCGCGATGTTATCCGATTCCAGCAACTGCAATTTTGACAGCCATCGTTGCAACGTGACCAGAATGTTGCGCTCTTCAGGGCTGAGATACGTCATCTCGCTTGCCGGGATAATCGTCTCGAAGAAATTAATGATGATTGCCGCTTGCTTGCCGTGGAATAGGTACTGTTCCAGCAGCGGCAGGATCGTCGCGGGATCTTTCGGTATTTTTCGTAGTTTGTCAGTTGAGGCAACCGGATCTTGTACGCGCAAATATGCAAGTGCAGTGCGCTGGAATTCGCGCATTGCTCCTTCGGTGACAAAGGTCAATCCTTCGCTGCGGTTGTACATTACGATGTTCTTGTTTCCCAGCATTTCACTATGCAGGAAGGTCCGCAAGCCGTCGTAAGTTTTGCCTCCGCCAATTGGTTGCAGGTCGAAAATGTTATGGTGGAGCAGATAATGTGTCGCCTCGCCCGCGTAATACTTTCTGGCCATATCCGCAGCCCACGCAGGCAAGTGGTTTATTTCTTCTAGTGAGAGCAATTTTCTTTCTGGTGTCATTTGGCGAGTGTCAATACCAGCCGCGGTAGCGGCTGGGTTCCTGTCTGTTTATTACCAAGTTGAATGTTTCCCGAATATCCACTCAGTCGCTACCGCAACTGGTACTGACCTGAGCACGCAGGACGCGTGCGCTCCCAGGACTTATTCTCTAGCTCGCTGCTGCATCGGTCGCAGGGCAGCAGTGGAATCCCGCTCGATTCCTTCCAGCGCGCTCATCATCGGAGCGGTCTCCTGCAGGATTTCCTTCGTCATCTCTATCGACGAAAGCAGGGAATCGAAATCCAGCATCGACAAATGCTCTGGCGTCGGCATCGTTACGACCTGATCGTTGACCAATCCGAAGAAATTCTCAATCGACTGCAGTTGCGCTTCGATCCTTTTAACCACGCGCTCGATGTCGTCCATTGTCTGAAGGCGCTTGCGCAGGATTTCCAGGTTTCTCTCGTAAAGAGGCTTGGTGATCTCATCTGCTGCCGCCAAAGATCTTTCCGCCTGAGTCACTTGGTTCTGTATTGCCTGCCTGTTTATCGTCCGCAAATGCTGTTTGCAGCGACGGTAAATATCCAAAAGGTCGACAAACGATTCCCAGAGCGAATCCAGACGCTGAATATCGATCGGGACCTGCTTTAAACGCGTGAACTTCTTATAATTCTGGTAGATCTGGTTCTTCATCCAGCGCAGGTACTCGACCGCTTCGCGCTCTCGCGGGTCGAAGGTCTTGATCAATTCCTCGCGAGCCTTGGTTCGAGCTTCCAGCTGCTGTTTCATTACCCTGCGCTCTACTAACTTTTTGTACATGTTGCTGGCGGGAACTGTTGCCAGATAGGTTGCCTCGGTGACCAGAGCGGCGACAAGCGGAATGGGAGACTGCATATACGCGGCGGCGGCGGCAAAACCCACCATCGACCAGATATTTACAGGTTCTTTGATTGCTTCTTTAATATAGCTGAGATTAGCGTTCATATTCATGCGCTTCTCTGAGCTCCTCGAGCATCAGGTCAGCTAACTACATACGAATTTCAGATGCTCTATTCTCCAAAAAAGTAGCAATTATTCCAGCGCCTTTGATTTTTCTGCCGGTCCCAGTGTCTTTTCGGCTCCTGCTGAGTCCGACCCAATTGTCACCGGAGCGGATTCTCTCACCAACCCCATCTCACGTTTGTATGCAGCCAGCGTGTCATCTACCTCAATATTAGCGGCGTCACGTTCGATGTCCTGCAACTGGGCGTCGATGCCAGTCGTTGACAACTCCATTTTTGCTTCGGCGGCGGCGGCTCGACGGTTGATTTTGTCGCGCATTTCGTCGAACGAACCAGCTTCGTCGCCCATCTGGAAACTGGCCATCGTCTGCGCTAACTGCTCCTGAATCTTTGCCTGGCGACTCTGGGCGATGAGCTGCATCGCTTCGGAGGTGCGCTTCTTCATCTCCAGGATGTAATTGTCGCGGAAACGAACTGCCTGCTGTGAAGCCTTCTTTGCCAGCTCGAGCTGTTCGGCAGAGCGCGTCATGGAGGTCCGTTTCTCCTGCATCGCGCTGATATATGTGCGTGCAATGTCGTCGCGACCCTGTTTTATAGCGGCTTTCACTTTAGCGTCGAGAGAGGTGATTTCGCGTTCCAGATTACCTGTCTCTTTTTCCAGGAGCTTTTGGGTAGCCATTACCTGCGCCACGTTTTCGTTCATCTGGGGCACTTTATCCCGCATATCGCGGATAACCTGCTGCAGAACCAGTTCCGGGTCCTCGGCTTTATCGATAATGCCACCAAAGATGGAACGGAATAGGCGTTTAATCCGACTCCACATTCTTCCTCCTGAATCGATCTGGGTGTTACCGTCGCAATCTGTACGCTTGCCCGTCGAGGCCGGTTCGTGAAATTGACGGCAGGCGGCAAGTCTATAGAAAGAGTTCCGCCCTACACTACAAAACTAGTTTATCATATTTACAGAAGAGGCAATAACCGGATTGAGGGAAGTTTAGAGTCCAGCCTTTCGGGCTCTGCTTCCGAAAACAGGCAAGCTAAAGCTTGGACTCTGAACGACATTTTATTTGGCGGATCCCGGAAGCAAACCGCTTAATATACGTCCGATTAGCGCCGCAATGGTGCACAGAATTGGTCCAGCGATAAGTCCCCCCACGCGTGTTGCCATTGCCCGCGCCAGAGGAACTGTTGTCCCCTCAGGAATGTTGAGGGCATCCCAATGAGTATAATACGTGTTCAAATGCGCCTGGTAACTGACAAAGGTCGCAATCAGGATAAGGATTTCGGCAAATAATCCAATGAAGATTCCCACCAGGATTGTACCACCCCAGCCGAGTCCGGCGAGCTTTCGAGCCAAGCCGCCAAAATAAACGCTGCTGATAAGCGAGAGCCCGAGAACCGAAAACATCGCGTTCCCGCGTGGAGCATAAGGAACTCCGGCCAAACCAAGAGCAAACCTGGCAACAACCCAGATAACAATCAACAAGAACGGTAGTCGAAGCAGACTGAAAACGCGTCCAATCATTTTGAGCACTCCTATCTTATGTTGTAATCCTCAATACAAAGCTCGATGACATTCAAAACGATACTGCGGAATCATGCGAGACAGGGAGACACGCGAATTATAGTTCACCATTACAAGGAACCCCAAAGCCGCGCTGATATACGAACTAAATAAACAGATACAACCGTGGCGGCCGGCTGTAACTGCGGGCCGATTGTTTAAGAATCGATTTGTTATATTCTGTGAATATGCAAGATTTCCCCAAAGTCTCTATTCTGGTTCCTGCGCGCAACGAGGCTGGGAATATCAGTAAATGCCTAAATTCGCTGGCAAAGCTCAATTATCCTAAATTTGATGTAACCGTCATCGACGACGGTTCGACCGACCATACTGGCGAAATCGCTCGCGGCATAGCGGAAAAAATCTCGGTCAGTCTCAATGTAGTAAGAAACGAATCTCTGCCATCGGGATGGGTGGGGAAGAATCACGCTCTTCATATTGGACAAGAGACAGTGAGTAGCGACTGGCTGCTTTTCACCGATGCAGACACCTTTCATTATGCCGATTCGCTAAAGACCGCGATTCAATTCGCTTTGGAAAAAGGGCTGGATTTCCTGTCATATTCACCCGAGCAGGAATGTGTGACGTTTTGGGAAAAAGTAGCTCAGCCGATGGTCTTTTCGTTTCTATCGCGTCGATTTGCGCTGAAGGACATTAACAATGGAGACCATCCCGCTGCTGCAAACGGGCAATACATCCTAATCAGCAGAAAGGCCTACGATCTGTTTGGTGGTCATCAGGCGGTTAAAGGAGAAGTTTTAGAAGATGTCGCTCTGGCACGGCTGGCGCGATCAAAAGGTCTTCGTGTCGGTTTTTATCCGGGAGCAGGACTGGTTCGGACGCGGATGTACCGAACGTTCAGGGAAATATGGAATGGGTGGACCAAAGGACTTTTCCCGCTGCTCGATTATAGACTCGGCGCTGTCATTAAAATTTTGATCGTGGTCTTATTTACTTCTGTGTTGCCGATTATCGGTTTGGCAATCGCAGCAGTTTTGCTTCTAAGTTTGCATTACGTTATCGCCGTGGTTTTAGCGGCTTTAATGGCTGGGATATTGGTTGCGGCTCTGCTCGAATATAGGACGACTCTACAGGAGAATCGATTTCCTGATTCGAGCCTTTTCCTTTTCCCGCTCAGCGGACTGCTATTTGTTTCCCTGTTGATTGCCTCGGTTTATCGCCACAAGACAAAATCGATCAAATGGAAGGATCGCACATACGATGCATAAGCAAAGCAAGTTCAGAGTACAGCCTTTAGGCTGCTGTTTCGGAAGCAGGCAAGCTAAAGCTTGTACTCTGAACTTCGTTATGGAACATAGAATGGCGGCCGTTTTATTTGGTCAACGCACGACGCATCCAAATCTTTCGCTGTGCCTTTCGATATGAATTCACTCTCCAGGTTGAATGTGCAATCCGTGGCCGGAGTGTGGCTCGCGTTTTTAATAATGATCTGTCGGCTATTCGAAAGATATTTTGCCGCCGCCGTCGCAACGTACGGTTGAGTTACCGGATCCAGATCGCCCGAAATAATCAGCACAGGCACATTTGACTTAACTGGTTCGAGAAAACTCGCACTCACCTTCGCTTTCGGCCAGTCCTGACATGCCTTCATTACACGCCTGATACTCACGTCGCCAAGATCGGTCTGTGCTGTTTCTCGCGCTATGTCTGCTTCGGTAATAAATTGCGTACCTTCCGCGCAGCTCACAGACAGATAGAGCCCGCGCGCAAGCTGGTCTTCCAGTGCGCGACTGTAGAGATACGCAACCCTTGCGAAAGATTCGAAATTACCGAGATATGCCAAATGAATAACGATCGGTAAATAGGTCGCCACGCTCGGATCGTAAAGCATTACTCTCATTAATCCGACAAATGCATTCCTGTCTATTGTCACTTGTTGTCGAACCTGCGTGAGCGGATTGGTGGCATCGGTAGTGACTGGTGCCTTTGCGAGTCTCGCCAGAATTTCTTTGTACTCTGATTGCAGTCTGGGGTACGCGGCATTGCACTTTTCATCCGCAGCGCAGTCGGAAAACAATCTGTCCATTGCGTGTTGCAGAGCTTTTGGAACAGGCAAAGGGTTTTTCCAATCCACTGGCGCAACGCTTTCCAGCGTTACCGTTCGAACGTGATTTCCGTGACTGCGCAAATACACGAGAGCAGCGGTTGTTCCGTAAGAGCCTCCGTGAATATTGATCTTGTCATAACCGAGAGCAGCGCGGACATCGTCCAGGTCATCCATCGCAATTGTAGTCGTGTATTGTGTCAGGTCGGCAACTTTCTCCAGATTCTCTCGACAGGCGCGAAGAGTATCAGCCGGAAAAGGATCGCCGAAAAAGACGCTCATGTTCTTTACATCGCCGTATAGCGTGCAGTTAAGAGGATTCGATGCGCCAGTCCCACGCTGATCGACCAGGACAACAGCGCGTTCCTTTCGAATCTTCGACAATAGATCTTTGCGAGCAGCAGGCATCACTGAAATAATCGATTGCCCAGGCCCGCCGGCCAGGAAAAAGACAGGATCAGCAGCGGGCTTGTCGGTCAATGCCGGCAGCACTACTACGCTGATAGAGATCTTCCGTCCGGATTTAGTCTCGCGGTTTTCAAAAACTTCGAGCTTTCCGCATTTCACCTCTTCCGTCATATTCGCGAGACGGCAAGGCTCTAGTTGCAACGCCGTGGACTTTGCCTGTGCCGGTGTTTGTTGATCAGTTTTGTTTTTCTGGCCAGCGACTGCTAACGAGAAAATGACGAATACTAATACGCAGAGAAAAAAAGACCTTCCCATCGAATACGACGCCATAAAAGTTCTCCTTGATGTACAGAGATCGTTATTATATTCAGTAGAAATGCACTACGGTTACCAATGCAACCAGACCGATTAAATAGAGACCATACAGATACACTCGTTTATTGGCAAAATTCAGAACAAGCCCGCCTGAAGTTCTAACCAACACACTGGGATTATCTGCGTCAAAGTAGGCGTATCCACCGAATGATGTCGGTTTATCTGCGACTCGACGCTGCATCTTAACCAGGGTTGACGGATCCATCTGCTTAATCAATCCGCGCATCCTCCTCACATACCGGTTCGCAGAAATCAAAGCCGCCGCAATAAGCAAGAATCCCACCGCAAGATGAAACGTTCGTGCATATCGCCACTGGAAAACGTCATTGGCCAGCTGATCGAAAAGATAGAATGGCAACATAACGGCGCATAGCAGTCTGAAGAAATCACAGATCCGGAGTAGCGCCAGTCGACGTTCTTCGAAAATTTTGAAATACTGATCCGTGTGCTCGCCCGGAAGCGTCAGTCGCCATCGCACCAGAACATGTTTCAGAAGCAATCCGCCGGCTTGAAGATAGAAATAGAGTATCAGCGGCAATAAAGCGGAGAGAGTGTGATTGCCTTCCCAGTTGAAATACCAGTAATAACGGATAAACAATGTAATGCCAGCAATCGTTAAGAGAATGATTGCGGATTCAACTCCAGGATTCAGGTAGGCCGTAAATCGCCTTCGTGTTAACGAAAGAGCCACAGGCACAGTTGGCTTTATCACATCCGATATGGCATAGGGTCTCGCCTCTTTAATAAATGATTTTAGGATCCTGTTGCTCCAAATCATCAGCATGGCCGACGTTGCGATTGCGGCAGGCAACACATAGAAATAATTCGCAAAAAAGAATACAGGCAACAGGCAAACAAACTCGACAATGTAGGGAGTCAGGGTTTGCTTCCTGTATCGATGGAGCATATCGGCGCCCGGACCCTGGTAAAAATCGGGGCCGACGGGAACGTTGATGAACCAATCTTTGCCCCAGACTAATGGAAGTTTTCGGCGCAATATTATGGCCCAAATTCTGGTCGATTCCAGAACCACAAAGACCACGATGATTATTATGCGTTGAAGCGACATCACTTCACTCCTTTGAGCAGCGCATGTAATTCGTCGGTTACGATGTTCTTAATTTCTGTTTTTGGCAGACCTGACAGAACCAATTGTGTTAGTGCTGCTCGTATCGGTTTTCTCAGTTCGTCGTCGTTTTTTGGCGGAGACGAGACAGTTCGTGAGGCCACGACCGCTCTCAATCCATGGCGGACGCTTATCAGCCCCTCCTGGCCAAGCTCCCGGTATGCCGTCGCCACGGTGTTCAGGTTCACTCCTAAATCGATAGCCAGCTGTCGCACCGGCGGCAGCTCCATACCTTCCTTCAATTCGCCGCGCGCGATCAGATCCTTTATACCGTCAGCCACCTGTTGATAAATCGGGCGTCGGTCTTCCTGATCGACCGTAATGAACATCGATTCGCTAACACCTCAATCAGTGATTCAGTGTACAGTGTTTCTATACACTGTACACTGGTGTGATGTCAATATTTTTTTGTTGCGTGTCTAATTCCAATCAGAGAGCGGCTGTAACGCCCGTGCCTGGCATTGCTTGCGAAAGGTGGTGAAACGCTTTAGAATCACTGCCTTCTAAAGAGACGCGGAGTATCTCAGCGTTCAGGAGACCAATTAAAAACATTTCAATTTATGACGGCCGGTAAATCGCCAATTCTTACCTCGGACGAATTCCGCAGCGAGCTTCAAAGGCGTCTCCAGTCAAACGGAGATAAGGTCTTGCTGCGCATCGTGAATTCGCCGAAATTCGATGAACCCTGCGAGTTGACCGGTTCGGATATCTTGAATCGTGCCCTGGAACTCACCGAAAAATATCATTTTGAAAGCAACGGCAAAGTCGTACTGATTCTGTTACCGCATTCGCCAGAGTTGTTTCTGCTGCATATCGGCTTGATTTTGCGGTCGCAATGTCCGGCGATTCTGCCTTGGCCGACTACGCGAATAGATCGCGCAAAATATCAGCGAAACCTGGTTCATCAGATTAGAACTTTGGCTGCTGATGCGCTGATCACAGTTCCTGATCTGGCGGCAAATCTATCGCAGAGCTTGTCCTATCCGGTACTCGCGTGCGATCCGGGTGGCGTTGACACGGCGCAAAAGACTTTTCGCTCTGATTTCGACGTAGCTGATTACCAGAAAGATGACGAGCCGTTTCCGTGCCGGCCACTGAATGACGCTCTCTTCCTCCAATTCTCGGGAGGCACAACAGGCGCTCAAAAAGCGGTTGCGATAACCGCATCTATGCTGGTCGAGCAACTCGACAGATTGCGCGAAGTATTGTCTTTTTCGACTACTGATTGCGTCGCATCCTGGTTACCGCTTTATCACGATATGGGACTGATCGGGTGTTTGTGGCTGCCGTTGTGGGCGGGAGGTTCTTCGACTCAGCTTTCGGCAACCGACTGGTTAATGAGTCCCGAACTGTTGTTCAAAGTCATCGATAAACACAATGGAACCTTTTGCTGGCTTCCTAATTTCGCTTTCTCGTATTTAGCTCAACAGCGGAGATTCATGAAAGGGAAGTACGTACTAGGCGGAATGAGAGCTTGGATAAATTGTTCCGAACCTGTGCGTCTGGCTTCGATGGAGGCATTCGTTTCGGCATTCTCTGACTGGGGAGTGAGGTCGGAATCGATGCAGGCATCGTATGCTATGGCAGAAAATGTCTTCGCTGTCACCCAGTCTGCTTTGAACCGGCCGCCGGCAACTTTTCCCAGAGAGCGATTACAAATGTTTGGCGGCCGGTTTGCGGACGCTTCTTACAAAAGCAACGATCAGGTATTCGTCTCGTCAGGCAAGCTTTTGCCCGATATGCATCTGAGGATTGTCGATTCTGACGGAGACGAGTGTGGCGACGGCCACGCGGGTGAGATTCAGATATCGACGCCGTCATTGTTTGGCGGTTATTGGAGTCTGGACAGCAAACCGGCGGATTGTTTTACGAACGATGGCTGGTACCGTACGGGCGATCTTGGTTTTGTAGACAACCAAGACCTTTATGTCATAGGCAGGATAAAAGATATAATCATCGTCGGCGGACAGAACATCTTTCCCGAAGACGTCGAGAGTATAGTTAACAAGATTAATGGTGTTTATCCCGGGCGCGTGGTTGCGTTTGGTGTTAATGACGAAGCTCTTGGCACGGAAGCGATGTCCATTGTCGCTGAGCATCGAGAGTCGGCAGATCAGGCTTCAATCGAGGCAGAAATACGAAAACAGATAATGATTGCAACCGGCGTTGCTCCGCGATATGTAAAGGTGGTTCCCGAACGATGGATCATTAAGAGCACGGCCGGGAAAATATCGCGGCGCGATACCAAAGAACGATTTATTCAGGAGTTTCTTAAATGACCTTTTTTCACAAGCGAGGTAATTGCAAGCATGCAAGCAAATGAGTCTCTGAGCGTGACCCGAGAGGTTGTATACGAACTTGTCGGGAAGCAAATCGCGGATGATCAACCGATCATCTCCAGCGGCATGATAGATTCGCTTTCAATCCTCAAGCTGATTTCGATGCTGGAAGAGAAACTTGGAATCAATATTCCGACTGCGGAAGTTCAGCCGGACGACTTTGACACTATTGAGTTAACGACGGAAACGATAGAGAGAGTTACGACCTAGCAATGAAAAAGTTTCAGGCACTCATTATCCTGGTTGTGACCCTATTGCTGCTGGCGGGGTTTCTGGTGATTGATCCGTTTGCGCACATCAATGATTTCTTGTGTTACTGTTTTAAATCCGGTTCTCCGGATGCAAAAAACCAGGATCAATATAGTGATCAACACACGCAAGAAACCTCCTGCGGTGGGTTACCTCTGAGAAGCCTGAACGCACTGTCATCTGACCTTAGACGAGAGACTCAGCTTCAAAAAGTATATTTGATCGGTAATTCACAAACCTTCTCGTTCGTTTTGGCTCCGAATGAAAAGCCCTTGCCGGAGCCTGCGAAAACATATCCGGATTTGGTAAACGACGCGCTGCGGGAACACGGCAGTAATCTGCTGCTTTATCGGCTTTCCGCCCCGAATATCAGTTATCCGGAAGCGCTCTGGTACGTTTATTACGTTACTCAGTCTGACCAGTTGCGGCCCTCAACAATAATCCTTCAACTTAATTACGAAGAGTTTCGCAAATCGGACATTCGCAGCGGCATGCTGGAACTGCTGGATGATCCGAAGTTTCGTGCGAAGATTGAAGATGTCGCGAGCAGTAATGAACCATTCGCCGACACATTTCGGGAGGCTATCGCAAGGTATGACCAATCGAGTTCACGCAAAAACTCCGGTCCTGGAAATTTATCTGCTTCGACAGGAACTGGAACATCACAGACTGGTATCAGCTTGTCGTACGGTTGGGGAAATGCCGTAGAGAATAAGTTCAGACGAAAAGTCGACGCTGTTCCGTGGCTTGGTCAACGACATTTTATTAAAGAATCGTTTATTAATACGTTATATCTGAGCCGCGTGTTCATGCTCGGCATAAAGCCTTCGTCGCCGCGGCCGCTGGGTGGGGCTGCATATACAATCAGCGCAAGCTGCGTGACGAAAATAGCAGATTTGTGTAAATCCAATGGGATAAAACTTGAGCTCTTTAATGCGCCCCAAAATCCGAAACTGGTCCTTTATAAAACAGAGGCCGATCATCAGTTGTACATTCGGGCTACGCGAGAGTTCGCCGCTCAACGTAACATCCCTTACTACGATTTCGAAAATGGAATACCGACTCAATACTGGGGCGAATGGATTGACGGACCTGATCCGATCCATTTCGGACTAGGCGGGCATCAGGCGATGGCGAAACTGTTTCTGGAATCCGGAATCTTACAATAACGCCGACTCATGCAATTCACTTCATATTCATACTTGGTGCTGCTGATTCCGATTGTATTGGTTTATTGGAATCTTAAGCCGAACTGGCGTCCTGGATACTTGCTTGCACTTAGCATTCTTTTCTACACCAGTTGGAGTATTAAATTTGTATTGATTCCTGTTGCGGTATGCGCCGGTGTCTTCGTCTGTGGTTCGTTGATGCAAAAGCGTCCGGAGAAAGGACGCACCTGGCTATGGGTTGGCGTCTCGTACGTGCTATCGATCCTGATCATTTTCAAATACAGCCATTTCTTCTACCAGAATGTCGCCTCGATCTGGCCATCAATGAGCTCTGGTCCGCTCTCCACACTGATCTCATTCGGATTACCGTTAGGCATATCGTTTTATTCATTTGAGGCGATAAGCTATCTCATCGATGCCCGTCAACGTCGTGTTAAAGGCATCAGCATTTCGGATTTGCTGCTGTTCGTTATGTTCTGGCCGCATCTGATTGCGGGGCCGATTGTCAGAATCCGCGAGCTGGTTCCTCAGTTCCGTCAGGCAAAAACATTCGATACAAGTTATCTGGTTCTGGGATTGGACCGCATTATCCTTGGTCTGGTACAAAAAAACGTTTTCGCCAATAGCATTGGATCGTGGGTCGATAGCGGTTTCCTGGAAAACGCTTCACGGTTGAACTCCACCATAGATAACTGGTTTTTGGCCATCGGATTTGGTTTGCAGATCTATTTTGATTTTGCTGCTTACTCGAACATTGCAATCGGTGTCGCCCAGTTACTGGGAATAAAGCTGCCCGAAAACTTTAACTTCCCATATTATGCCGAGAATCCGTCAGACTTCTGGTCGCGCTGGCATATGACACTGTCACGATGGGTCAGAGACTATCTATTCTTCCCGATAAACGCGAAATTTAAAGGGGCCCCATTGCCGTTATATACAAGTTTGATCGGCATCATGGGCCTGGTCGGACTGTGGCATGGTGCCGGATGGGGATTCGTGTTGTGGGGCCTGCTGCACGGAACCTATCTGGTCGTTTACAGGATCTGGGAAAGCCTTGAAGAGAAATTGAAGCCAGGAAAAGCTGGAAAATGGCTCTCCCGCCAACTATGGAGAGGGATTACGCTGGTTGCGGTCGTAATTGCGTGGGTACCGTTCCGGGCTGTATCGCTCGCTCAAACAAAGACCATGCTGGCTTCGATGCTTTTCAGGTTTCAATTTACGATTTCGTATTCGGTGAACTTCTACCTCATAACGCTGCTCCTGGTTGCGGTCTGTGTGATTGAGCCCTGGGTATTTCGGATATTGGCCTGGTATGCTCGTGTATCGGATTCGAGCCGCGTCGGGCAACTATCAAGAATGTACTTCGTAAAGCCTTTGCTTTACGCCATTGGATTATTGATCTTCATCAGCTTCGACGATCTGGATTCTAAATTTATCTATTTTCAGTTCTGACACGCTCTGATCCTCTATTAGATCAGTCCAATCTCGCGAGCTTTAATCGCCGCCTGGGTGCGGTCGCGAACGCCTAATTTCCCCAGGATATTGGTGACGTGGTTTTTCACAGTTCCCTCGGCGAGGAAAAGCTTGTTAGCGATTTCGCGGTTGCTGGATCCATTTGCGATCAGGGCCATTACTTCCATCTCTCGTTCTGAAAGCGGTTCCGTCAGATGATGAGTCGGCTTACCGCGGTTGGTGATCCGAGCGAACTCAGCCACGACCTTTGCGGCTACAGACGGCTGCAAGAAAGTCTCTCCGCGAGCAGCGACACGAATAGCTTCACCGAGTTTTTCTGACGGCGCATCTTTTAGAAGATACCCAACTGCACCTGCACGTAGCCCATCGAACACCAGTTCATCGTCATCGAAAGTAGTTAGAACAATTACTCGACAGTCAGGATGCTCTGCTCTCAATCTTCGCGTTGCCGCCACTCCATCCATAACGGGCATTTGCAAATCCATCAGCACAACACCAGGCTGGTGTGCCCGAACCATTTTGAGCGCTTCTTCGCCGTTGCCAGCTTCGCCCACGATCTCAAAATCCTGATGAATCGAAAGAAGGGTGCGCAGACCTTCGCGGAACAGCGGCTGATCATCGACGAGAAGTATGGATATCGGGTTCATACTGGCAGCTCCACCTCAAGCATAAACCCTTCGCCACTATTTGTCTCCAATCGAACTTTTCCCCCGAGCAACTGTGCGCGTTCACGAAGACCCAGCAGTCCAAATCCTTCCGTCAGGCTTCTGCTGCCTTCTCCGTTATCTCGAACATTCAGCCGAACCGCGCTTTCGTCGCTATAGTCCAGAGTCACGACAACCCTGCTTGCGTTCGCATGTTTGCCGACATTGGTCAGAGCCTCCTGCGTCGCTCTGTAAAGCGTAGTGTATGCCTGCGGAGAGATTTCCAATGGATTGCCGACTATATCGAATCTCGCCTGAGTCTTCGCTGTATTCCACTGTTCAGTCATCTTCTCCAGAGCGGTAGGCAATGGATGACTTTGCATCGGCGAGCTACGCAAGGTTGCAACGGAACGGCGAACCTCGGTCAGTCCTTCCTGCGTCAAGGTTTGTGCCTGAGAAAGGTGATAAAGAGCTCGTTGTTGATCGCGATCTATCATCGTTTGTGCTGCGCCGATTTGAACATTAACGACCGTAAGATAATGGCCAATGCTGTCGTGTATCTCTCGTGCCAGTCGATTGCGTTCCTCGGTAATTGCCAGGTCCTGAATCTGAGAGGCTTGTTCGCGAAGTTGCTGGTTAGCCTCTGCGAGCTCGGCGCGAGCGGCTCGTTCGCTTGCCGCAATCCGGGTGAAGACCACTACGACGACAATACCGGTTCCGTAGGCAAGCGCAACCGTCAGTGCCTCTATCCATTGGCTGCGAATTATTAACGGCAGCATTAGATTTCCATAAACCAGAGCGCAGACTGAGACCATCCAACGCGGCGGCAACACCAGAGCGCTTTGTCCGGCAAGTGGAAACAATATTAACGAGAGTTCTCCAGCTGAGCCACGGATCCAAATGAGAACGGCCGCCAGTGAGAGTTGAATTGCGAAATAAACTAACGTTGCCGTCAACGTGCCGCGACGTCGACAAACGGTGAATCCATACGTGCCGAAGACCAGGTAGGCTATGGCCAGAACGACCAGTAGCGACAGGTCCACGATTCTGACTGTTCGCCAGCGATAGATCACCACAGTTGCGGCCGAGAGATATGAGGCGAGAACGACTATGACAAAGGCCAGGTTACCGTTGCTGGTGAGCTTAGTTATGAAAGTGGAACCTGATTTCATATCCGACAAACGTTTCTAGACTAATCCGATTAACCATAGCATATCTGAATTTCGCAGAGACAGTGACTTTAGTCACTTTTTGCTGATCTACGGTCACATTCAAAACGTGACCTGAAAAAATGACAACCAGCACATCAATTCATCCTGCCAAACGCGGTAAATAGTTATCGTCCGATTTCTGAGTAAAGATGGAGCTAACCAAATGATAAAAACAATTCGTATCGGCCAAATGGCAGGATTGCTTTTCCTCTTCGCGCTTGCGGCGTCCGCATTCGCCCAACAAACCCCCGCAACAAACAGTAACCAGGAGTTTTTTGACGCAATAAGAAAAGGCGACGTCGCAGGTGTGCGAACGTTTCTCCAAAAGGATCCGACCCTGGCCAAAGCAGTCAGATCCAGCGGCACGACAGCATTGCAATACGCGGCGTACGCCAAGCAGCCTCAGATAATCGAAATGCTGTTGGCGACTGGCATTCAGCCAAATATTTTTGAGGCCGCCGCGATTGGACAGGTAGACCGAGTAAGAGAGCTGTTGAAAAAGGATCCATCGCTCGCTCTTGCGTGGTCATCTGATGGATGGACGGGTCTCCATCTCAACTTTGGCAATCTGGAGATCGTGAAGCTTTTTCTGGATAACGGGGCCGACATTAATGCTGTTTCCAGAAACAACCTGGTAGCAACCCCGCTGCAGGGCGCCGCCGTGATGCACAATGTTGAACTGGCAAAACTCTTGCTCTCACGAGGAGCAAAAGTCAGCCCGAGAGGCGAAGGTGGCGTCACGCCTTTACACGAAGTCTCTGACAGTGGCGACCTCGAATTCGCAAAGCTGCTTCTGGAACACGGTGCCGATGTAAATGCAAAGGATGACGCTAGCAAGACACCGCTTGCGTACGCAAAGACACCAGATATGGAAAAGCTTTTGCGCGAACACGGCGCCAAATAATTAAGGAGTTGAAATGCAGATAAAAGAGCTCGTTAACGCGGTTCGGAAAATTCCAAAATCTATTTCTTCAGAAAGAGAAATCTATCCTGGAGCAATAGAAGAACGGCGCGGCTTCCTATGGAAGCCGATGCTGGTCATCGGCGGTCTTGTGTTTGCTGGCAGCAGCAAGGTCTGGTCACAGAGTTCAGGTTCTAAATCGAGCCTCGATGGCAATGATCTCGATTTTAACTCATTTTTCAATGAATGCTCCGCTTTGGCAAACGCAGCAGCAAAGAACGAGAATCTTAATGAAGAAGATCACTTGTGCAGGCTTTTATCTTTTGTAAGTCGCCTGCGTCTGCAGGCAGTGCCGACCGCCAAACTCGGGCTGTTTGCCGGCATCAATCCACCGATTGAATTTGGCCCGATCAAGGTATCCAGCCCGCTCAGTATTATTCAATGGAAATTGGCGCCGAATGCTGTATTGCCAGCACATAATCACAATCCCGCTGACATTGTTTCAGTTTGCCTTGAAGGAGAAACTCTTGTTCGACACTTTGATCTGGAGGGGCCAGCGCCGGAATATTCATCGACCCAAACATTCCGAATTCGTGAAACGCGCAGCGACGTTTTGACTCCCGGAAGGGTGTCCACCCTGACGCAAAGACGGGATAATATTCATACGTTTATTGCCGGGGATAACGGCGCGCTGGGCATGGACGTCAATTCGTTCCTGCCGGGAAACAAGCCGTTTAGCTTTCTCGACTATTCGTCAAAGCCCATTGACCCAAAACGCAGAGTTTACGAGGCCGTCTGGAGGAAGATAGCCAGTGCCTGACGCAGATAGCGTTCGAATCTTGAGCTGGTGGTTGTTAAGAAGGCGGAAGATACCTGGCGATAATCCCTTCCAGGTTATCCAGATCGCTTGGCTTGACCAAATACTCGGTTGCGCCGCAGGCTGCTGCCGTGGACCGAAACCATTCCGTTGATTGACCGCTATAAAAGATCACAGGAACGTTCTGGTCTATACTCCGAATGTGCTGACAGATTTCGACGCCAGTGCCATCCTGGAACTGGTAATCAAGAATGTAGAGATCAAACCGCTCCTTATTGATTAATTCAGTCGCTTCCTGAACCGAATAACACGGAGTCACTTTGTAACCCGACATCTCCAGCAGGGTCGACAACATTAGATTATTATCCGGATGATCGTCCACACTCAATATGCGGGCTGGTCGATTCATAACTGGACCTGTAGCGGAAATATGGACTGGGGAATGGGATTGGGTAGACGCAATCTTAGTTGTCACAGACCGCGATACCCGAAAAAGCAATCTTAAATCATAAAGAGATTAATCCCAAATGATTCTGAAAAGAGAAGTCCCAAACCGGCCAGATGGCCTTGGCAAGTGTATTGTTTTGGCTTGCGGCGCCGCTGGAATCTGCTACCATACGCCCCATCCAATCTGTAGGACCGACTCAAAAGTTGTTTCTGACTGGAGGTCCGCGATGGCGATGAATCCTGAGCAAATCTCATTTGACGATACGGTCGAACGTTACAATAAAGACTACCTTGCTGTACTGGAAACTGCTGCGAGCGGAGACTACAACAATCTTATATTCTCCTGCCTGATACTCAGGGACCTGTACGAAGCGATAGTCAAACTGGCCGATTTGCACAACGTAGAGTTTAATACCGTGCCATGCCCATTTACGTTTCGGCCGCCGGACAATTTGTTGATCCAATACGGATTCGATGAACAGCAAATACGGAATATTCGCGAATTCTCTAGTTTTGTACGCCGAACCGAGGGTAAAGAACTGGAAGACTGTCTGGCTGAGGGCGTAATGACTAACTCGCGATGGCCCGCGAAGTCCGCAGCCACAAAAGGCTGATATTGCCCTTTAACACCTGGTCAGAAATTGAAATCTACTGAAACGACCGACTCGCACAACTCACGCGCGCGCTCAACTACAGGAAGATGGGCCGGATGTGGCGTATAAACATCCAAGGCTGCCTTGTCGTCGAATATTGAAACAAGACCCATATCGTAAGATCGTGCGGCACGAACAATGTCATAACCAACCTGGAATTCGCGAATGACGTCA
>DASRDY010000043.1:0-33012 GCA_035652355.1 Blastocatellia bacterium | reverse complement strand
CTTAACGCTGTCAGCGTCGGCCGCATCTATTTCCTGCCAGATGAACGACTCCTGGTCTGAATCTTTGGACTGGCATTCTCTGATAAAGTCTGTAGTTTTGCGACTGAACGTGGCTACGACGTGTCCTTGCTCAAGCAAGTCGTTGACGAGAGCACGACCTAGCCCTCGACTCCCGCCGCTGATAAAAACTACTTGTCTTTCAGACTCCACGAAGTAATCCTTGTCTACTGAAGAAGTTTGACGTGACTATTAAGGCGATAATTACTGTCTGGATGCTACCACATGGCTCGTATGAATCTCTGAGCGTGCTGATGGCCTGCGTATCTTTTTAAAGCGCTCGCTGTGAAGGTCGTCATCCAGGATCTCGACGAACATCGGGATTTTGTAGGGAGCGAGCTTTTCTTGGCAAAATGCTCTGATTCGTCGCTCGAGCGCTGACTGTCCCTCTGATTCAAACAGATTGACGCTGGCAGCAACAACCTGGCCGCTCACGGAATTAGGCTTTCCCCACACAGTTACTTCACGAATGTTATCCATCTGCTGCAAGACATTTTCGATTTCGGCCGGGTAGACCTTAACACCGCCGACATTTATGATTTCCGAAGTTCGTCCCAAGATGCGAATGTATTCGCCGTCGACTTCCACCGCGTCCTGCGTATTGTACCAACCATCGCGGTCAAAGGGAGAAGGTGCGTTTAGATAACCAAGCATCGCCGCGCGTGAGCGAATCCAGAGAATTCCATCGATAACTTTTGTTTCGATGCCCTCTCCGCCAACTTTCAGCCATAGTGAGTTTGAATCTCTGGAGTGCGTACGCAGTACCCCTAATTCCGAGAGGCCATAGGTCTGCTTCAGTTGCACATTCGGGAATGCCTGATGAAGAGCCTGCAGGGTATACTCGGGCATCGGTTCAGTCCCGTACGTGATCATCTCTAACGAAGACAGATCAAACGTTTTGTTCGCCTCTGATATGAGGAGCATGTTGAGAAACGTCGGCGTTGCCGGAAGCAGTTGTACTTTGTAACGCTCAATCGCAGTGCAAATCGCATTCGGCGTGCGCTCTGCTGTTGAAATAACGGTTCCACCATTTGTTAGAATTGAGAACAATGTATTTATTCCACCGAGATGATCCAGCAGCAAGAAAGTCAAAGCCCGATATGGACGGCGACGTTTTCGAAATTTCTCCAGAACCAGATTGAAGTTGTGAAGCGATCCTTTGTACTCGCCCGCCGAACCAGACGAAAAGACAGCCAGTCCTGGCTCGTTCTCCGATCTCAATTGATCCAGGAGTTGATGATTTTCTGATCCATATACGCGCGAAAATTTCCACTCATCGTTCTTGTCAAATTCAAACATTGCCTCTGCGCCAGCGATTCTCAGGAAATCCTGACTGCGCGCGGTCGCCGAGGCAGCAATCGGCACAACGATGTTTCGGTTAGCAATCAAGGCCAGCAGAAGCATGCACGTTTGTGGAGAGTAGTCACCTATTAGACCTACGCTTTGACCTGACGTTATCTCGCGATTTTCAAGCTCCTTCTGCCACAGCAGCGAGTGATCGATCAGCTTTCGATATGTATAGGATCGGTCGCGCCAAATAATGGCGATTTCGCTCTCGAACTCGCTTAGTACCTTGAATAGCCAGTGATCCACGATCCGTCCTTTTATTCCTGCTGAATTGGTCTTGGAGCTAGATCTGATTTTCCATTTCGGCCAGCAGCCTGGCGGCCTCTTCCTCTGATAGCTGATCTAAATCGGCCAGTAGTTTCTCTCCTTCGATTGTCATCTCAGTCTGTTCTTTTAATATCGCCAAGGCCAATCCAGCAATCGTTGGAGCAGCTGCCAGAGACTGCGGTGATAGTTCCACTTGAAATGTTTCCTGAACGCGAATCAGAACCTGCAGTGCTCGTAAAGAGTCTCCACCTAAAGCAAAGAAATTCTCGTGACGGCCTATACGCTCGTTTTGCAGCACTTCTTTAAAGATTGCGGCAACGGCAGCCTCGATGACGCTTTCCGTTTGATCTGCTATCGCGTCTGTGGCTGTAACAGAGGCCGGTTCGAAAATCCTTTCCTCCCTATGGGAAGAGGCCCTGGGCAAATCCGCGTTGTGACGTTGCGGGACTGGCGCAAGAGACAATAGCTGCGAAACTGGTCGATTAAGTCTTTCAACCATAGCGATCAGTAACCGGCGCAGATGTTCAAGAATATCCTGAGCTGACGTCGCGCTGAAACGACGTTCGTCGTTAACCAAGATGAAGGACATTTCAGAATCCGGAAACACCATCAGAGATAGCACGAAATTAGTCCTTGAAATGCAGAAGTCAACATCTTGTATTTGCACGTTCCCGAACCTCTGTCCAATGGCTAACCTCACTGGGTAGTTTTGAAAAATCAACTGGGTTTCGAACAACGGTTGTTCTAACGGAACTTCGCTCCACCTATGAATGTCCGATAGAGGTGTATTCTCGTATTGATCCAACTCCACCTGGCCGGATTGCAGTCCTCTCAGCGAGTCAAGCAATATATCACCAGATGAGATGCGCACACGCAGGGGCAGGGTATTGATAAACAGACCGACTTCAGATTCGATACTCTCGATTGTCTGGTTGCGGCCAGAGACGGTTACGCCAAAGACTATGTCGTCATAGCCGGAATAGCTGCTCAAAAGCAACGCCCATGCGTACCGCACAATAGTGCTCAGCGTCAGACGATGTTCGCGCGCAGCGGACTTCAGACGAGTAGTGTCTGCGATTGATAGGGTAATCTTCTGCTGACCGTAGGTTGGCTCTTTGTCGGAAACTTCGCTGAAACTCTTGTCGTTGAACAGAATCGTCGGAGAAACGAACCCTTTTAATTGCTTTCGCCAATAATGTTCCGCTTCGGAAAGATCTTGTTCTTTCAGGCGGAGAATATGTTGCTTGAACTGCCCATGATGCAGCGCTCTTTGGTGCGCATCGGAGAACTGAACCTCATAGTGCGCAAACACTTGTTGAAGAACCAGAGACAGCGACCATCCGTCCATTACCACGTGGTGAAAACTGAAAACAAATATATACGAATCCAGCGTGGTTCGAATCACGCTCAAGCGCAGCAATGGCGCTGTGCTAAGATCAAAGCCCTGTTCACGATCGGCTTGCAGAAAAGCTTCAAGTTGCTGTTTCTGTTCCGTTTGAGTGCGCGACTGCCAGTCCATTTCCACAAACGGCAGGGTTACGCGTTTATGCACAACCTGGAGCGGTTCTTCAACGTTCTTCCATCGGAACGAGGTCCGCAGTACATTGTGGTCGTCGATCACATGCTGCCATGATTGAACAAATGCCTTGGCGTTAAGCTCACCTTTTAGAGTGCAGACAAGCTGCTCAATGTAGACGCCCCTCTTCTGCGCATAGAGAGCATGCAAGAGAAGGCTTTTTTGCATTGGCGAAATCGGATACAGATCCTCGGCGCCGTCTGCACCGCAGAGTGACTGATCGTTTAGGTGATCCAGTCCATCTCGTAAGTCAATTTCGCTTTGTTCAGTGTCAGAAATCAGGTTGCGCAGCCGACTCGTAAAATCACTTACAACACGTTCAATCGTTTCTTTCCGATGAACGTTTTCGCTGTAGGTCCAGTCCACATGCAATTGTCCACCGGTAATAATGCCGTTTATCTCCAGCAAATGGATTCGCCTTGCTTGTGGGCTTCTCAAATGTCCAATTCGATCTGACGCTAATTCAAAGATTGAGGACTCAGAAAAGAGCTGATCGGTTTGTCCAAGGAAATTGAAGACGATCTCAGGCCGAGAGAGCGACTGAAGTTTCTCCCGAACGTTGGCGTCATCTGTCAGATAACGGAGCAATCCATAGCTGATTCCTCTGTCAGGAATACGTCGAAGTTGTTCTGCAATTGATTTCAGTGAGCGAACGCCAGAGACTGAACGATCAATTTTCAACAAAACCGGATATATTGCTGTAAACCAACCTATTGTTCGATGCAAGCTCAAATCATTAGCGACATCTTCGCGACCGTGGCCTTCGAAAGCTATGAGGAAGCTTTCGTCATTTGTCCAGGCAGCTATAGTTTGTCCGAGGGCAGTCAAAAGGATCTCCTCGATTCGAGCGCTCGTACGATGAGATGAACGCTTAAGTAGTGCTCGCGTTTCGTCTGCGCTTAACGATATTGATACGAGTCCTTCAGACTCTACGATGTTTACACCCTCTGGATTATCTACTGGCAACCACGATCGTTTGTACGATAAGGGTAACATCCAATAAGCGAGTTCGTCAGCGATAACCATCGACCGAGCCCGCTCTATCAGCGCCTCTGCCCACGACTTATACGATGAGGTTTTCGACGGCAATGTTATAGACTCGCCGCGACCAAGTTGAAGCAACGCGTTCTGTAGATCTCCAAGCAAAATCCGCCATGAGACGCCATCAATAACCAAATGATGAGCGATTATCAATACTTGGCCGGCAGACGAGGATCCAGCATCAAAAAACGCAACTTGCACCAGCGGACCATCACTTAGATTCAAACTTGCTTGCAGTTCGGCTGCGACGCTTTCTATAACGGATACTCGCTCCGGCTCCGACATCGCGCTTACATCGAAACGCGTGAACGACATGGTTTCTGTGACGTCGCTATAAAATTGTTGCCAGCCTCCTTCCTCGCGCCGAAAACGAAGCCTGAATGCATCATGGTGAGTAATAACGTGCTCTACAGCGCTCTTTAACAGATCTCCATCAATCTGTTGTCGAAGGCTGAGCAGCAGCGCTTGATTGAAATGATGAGGATTAGCAAACGATTGTTCAAAAAACCAATGCTGTATTGGCGTGAGCGGTACCCGACCCGTGAGATTACCGTCCTCTGCCTCGCGCGAGATATCCCGCTCGGAAATAGCAGCCAACTCGGCAATTGTCTGACGTTGTAAGAGGTCTTTGGGCATCAGGCCTAGTCCCGCCTGATTTGCTTTTGAAACGATCTGGAGGCTTAAAATCGAGTCTCCACCTAATTCAAAAAAATTGTCGTGTATTCCGACGTTCTTAACTCCAAGAACCTCGCCCCAGATTTTGGCCAACAGCTTTTGGGTATCGGTCTTCGGCAGTACGTGTGGCGTGTCCAGTTCTGGCCTGACGTTTTCTGGCGGCGGCAGCGCCTTGCGGTCGACTTTGCCGCTGGCAGTGAGCGGCATGGTCTCTAATCGAACGAAAACCGAGGGAATCATATGATCGGGCAGACGTTCTTTAAGAAACGACCGAAGCTTTGCGATAGAGATAGACGATTGCCGGTTAGCTACCAAGTAAGCTACCAGTTGTTTCTCGCCGGTTTCGCGATCAGTAGCAACAACTACCGATCGCTCAATGTCTGGGTGCTCGTCTAGAGCGTGCCCGACTTCTCCAAGTTCGATGCGAAATCCTCGAATCTTTACCTGGTAATCGATCCGACCGAGGAAATCAATTTCACCTTCAAATAAATAACGCGCGAGGTCGGCCGTCCTATATACCCGAGCTCCTTGCTCGCGGCTGAACGGGTCAGGAATGAACTTCTCCGCTGTTAAATCTGGCCGGTTTAAATAACCTCGTGCCAGATTGATTCCACCAATGTGAAGTTCGCCTGGAACGCCGATCGGGATAGGGTTCAATTTGCCGTCCAGTAGATAAATCTGCGTGTTGGCAATGGGACGTCCTATAGGCACGCTCGGCAGCATCGACTGACGATCACATTGCCAGAAAGTTACGTCAATTGAAGCCTCAGTCGGTCCGTACAGGTTGTACAGCTCGGCCGAGAAGCGTTCGTGGAAAAGGTTCCTCAGTTTTGGCGTAAGCGCTTCCCCGCTACATATAACCCGATTCAGTGATCGACAATCTTCGGGTTCAATCGCTTCGAGAAACGCCTGGAGCATCGAGGGAACGAAATGGATGGTGGTAATTTGCTCACGATTGATCAGATTGATTAATTCGGCGACATCTTGATGTTCGCCTGGTCGAGCAACAACTAATCCGGCGCCGGTCATTATTGGCCAGAAAAATTCCCAGACTGACACATCAAAGCCAAACGATGTCTTTTGAAGAACTTTGTCCGAATCATTCAGCTTGTATTGATCTTGCATCCAGAACAGCCGATTACAGATGCCCCGATGCGGAATCATTACCCCTTTAGGCTTACCTGTCGATCCAGATGTGTAGATGACATATGCCATGTTATCTGGTAACGCAGTGTCGGTCAGGTCACTTGTTTGTTGTCCAATCAGACGGTCCCAATCCGAATCCAGGCAAACGGACTCGATTCCGAGCGCTGAAATGCGACTCAGAACATGACTCTGCGTTAAAATGACAGGTGAGCTACTGTCATTGAGCAAAAAAGATATGCGCTCTCGCGGATAATCCGGATCAATCGGCAGGTATACGCCTCCCGCCTTAAGGACGCCAAGCAGCGCAATGACCATCTCAAGCGATCGTTCCATACAGACAGCCACTACGACATCGGCGCCGACGCCCACTCCCCGCAGGTAACGTGCAAGCTCATTCGCTCTCTGATTCAACTCTTGGTATGTGACTCGCGCATCCTCGTAAATAACAGCTATTGCATCAGGCGTAAGCTCTACCTGGATTTCAACTAGATGGTGAAGCAACTCGTCGGATGAATACTCAACGTCGGTAGAGTTCCATTCTCGCAGGATTTGCTCCCGTTGCGATTCTGTCAGCAGTTGCAAAAGCGAAACGGATTCCTGCGGGCGTGATGCTATGGCCGACAACAAGGTTTGAAACGCCTCCGTCATTTGCAGGATTGCGCTGGCCTCAAAAAGGTCAGTATTGTATTGAACGGTGCCCGTCAGTCCGCGATCGACCTCTGCCATAGTCAGAGTTATGTCGAATTGTGCTATGTTCTGGTCCAGAGAAATGGACTCCAGAGAAAGATCACCGAGACTTAGTTGTACACCCGGCTGGCCTAATGCGAATGCGGCCAAGCTCTGATCCACAACTGGTACGTGATGAAATACAAACATCGCATTGAATATAGGCGAGCGGCTGGGATCTCGCTCTATTCGCAGATTGTCGACCACCAGTGGGAATGGATAATCCTGCTGATTGAAAGCTTCTAACACTGTTTGCCGTACTTCCTCTAGGAAAGCTTCGAATGTTGGCTCGGTGGCCACATTGCTGCGAATAACAACTGGATTGACGAAATAACCCACCAGTGGCGCAAATGCTGATCTGTTTCGTCCGGCAGTTGGCGAACCAACTATTATGTCTTCCTGACCACTATATCTATATAAGAGGGTCTGGAATGCGGCTAACAAAGTCATATAGTCAGTCGCGTTGTGATCACGACTGATAGCCTTAATTTGCCGCGTCAGGTCCGGATTAATTGTGAACCTTGTGCAGGCTCCGCGATGCGTCTGTATTGTAGGGCGTGGTCTGTCCGTTGGAAGGTCGAGCGCCGGCAATTGGCCGGACAGCTTATCCCGCCAGTACGATTGCATCGACTCACCTTCTGGTCCCGCGAGCATCTCCGCTTGCCATCGGACGTAATCGGCGTACGTTAACGGCAACCGCGCGAGCGCCGCTGGTACTCCGTTTATCTCTGCACTGTAAAGCTCTCCCAGTTCTCGCATCATTACCGCTAATGACCAGAAGTCGGCAATAATGTGATGCAACACTAGCTGGATAATGTGTTGTTGGCTTTGCCGGGTGAACAGGCTGATGCGCAGTAAGGGACCCTTCTCAAGATTGAAACGGGTGTGCGCTTCTTCACTCAAGCGTTCATTCAATTCGGCATCGCTCCAGTTCGACGCATCAATCTCCGTGAAGCTCATTTCCGATTTGTTTTCGACTTTTTGAACGGGACCGTTGTCGGTACTGGCGAATTTTGTACGCAGTGATGGATGGCGGTCTATCAGGCGCTGAAAAGCGCGCCGCAGCGATGATTTATTGAGATCCCCCAGGATTCTGGCTGCACCGACTATGTTGTAAGCTGGATTCGCCGACGCCAGCTGGTACAAAAACCAAAGTGCCCGTTGTCCATAGGATAAAGGAAACTCGCGCGTCTGATCGCTTTCCTCCGCGGTTCTGGGCAACGAAACTGAACGGGGTGCATCCAGTTCTTGCAACACTTGTGACGAAAGCTGATCGATGGTGATCCCCTGAAGGAAGCCCCCCATTGACAGAACTACACCTACCTGAGACTCGATCTGGCTTTGCAGTTCCGTTGCCATCAGAGAATCAAGTCCGAGACGAGTCATTGGCTCATTCACATCGACGGCCGAGGGTGATACCCGCAGGATTCCCGCCAGTTGCTGTTGAAGGTACAGGTTCAGTAAAGCCTTTCGATCTTTCTTCAAGCCTATGGCGAAAAGCGCCTTTCGAATGAATGTCTCTGTCGCCTGCGAGGGTTCGTCTGCCGGATCGCTGGTTATGGCTATGATGCTGCGCCCAATCTCCTTCAATGTTCCATTCAAAAACATCTTACGGCAAGCAGAACGTTGCAGTTTGCCGCTGGAGGTCTTTGGGATACTTCCCGGTTCGATCAGGACAATCGTGTGAACTTGTAATTCAAGGCTGTCGGCCACAGCTTCGCGGATTGACCCAGCGATATCCTCGATGTTAGCGTTTCCGGAAAGCCGCTCGAGTTCGTGAACGACCACCAGGCGCTCTTCATTATCGAAGTCAACAGAGAATGCAATACCGCAACCAGCTCGCAGGTCCGAATGACTTTCTCCTGCCTTCAGTTCAATATCTTCCGGATAATGATTGTGACCTCGAATAATAATCAGATCCTTCAGTCTGCCGGTAACGAACAACTCG
Organism: Blastocatellia bacterium; assembly: GCA_035652355.1. Classification (GTDB taxonomy): domain Bacteria; phylum Acidobacteriota; class Blastocatellia; order DASRDY01; family DASRDY01; genus DASRDY01. Next base: position 24,229 of record DASRDY010000043.1, on the reverse strand, counting down.
CCATCATTAACAAATCCGAGGTCGCCGGTCCGCAGAAACGGACCCTCTCCAGTAGTTGCCAGATAGGCTTTGAATGTGCGCTCCGTTTCTTCCGTTCGATTCCAATAGCCCTGTACTACGCTCTGACCGGTCACCCAGATTTCACCGACTTCATCGGTCGAGCAGGGTTCGCCTGTATCCGGGTCAACAATAACGACTTTCTGGCCCAACCAGGCTGTTCCGCAACTGACGATCTTCCTAACAGATCGGTTTCCTGCTGATGACGGCACTGCAGAATGCTTTTCCAGAGCAGAACCATCTACAGTCATAACTCGACGCTTGGTTCCTTTGATGCCGCCTGTTACGAACAACGTCGCTTCAGCCAGTCCATAGCAAGGATAGAATGTTTCCGGACGAAAACCGCAAGGCCCGAATCTTTGACTGAACCTCTCCATTGTTTCAGATCTGACCAGTTCGGCGCCGTTGAAAGCCACTCGCCAGCTACTCAGATCCAATTCTTCTAGCTGTTCAGGTCGGATTTTTCGGACACAAAGATCAAACGCAAAGTTCGGTCCACCGCTGGTATGTGCCTTGTATTTCGAGATCGCTTTAAGCCAGCAGAATGGCCGTTGTAAAAACGTCGTCGGCCACATCAGCACGCCCAATGCGCCCAGATACAAAGGCTGCAGCACATTGCCGATAAGCCCCATGTCATGGAACATTGGCAGCCAGCTTACGAACGTTGACTGCTCTGTATGCTGGCACGCTGTTTTGATTATCTGCTGATTGTGAACCAGGTTTCCATGACTGACCATCGCGCCCTTTGGTGAAGCGGTTGAACCTGATGTGTATTGCAGAAACGCAAGCGTGTAAGGTTCAATTACCGGCTGCTGCCACTCGTCGGCGCAATTGTCATCTAATACATCAGTGACCAGCAGGTCCAATCGGTGAAGATGTTGAGCACCATCAAGCAGAGGTCCCAATCTGCTCGCGATCTGGGATGTAGTCAAGATGACAGTCGGCTCGGCATCAGTGACAATCGCCTGAAGCCGTTCGAGCGATCTGTTCGGCCGCGGTGGGTATACCGGAACAGCAACGGCTCCAGCGTACAAACATCCGAAGAAAGCAGCTACATAATCCAACCCCGCAGGATAAACCAGCAGCACACGCTGACAGCTGGCGTTTCTAGCCTGGAGCTGTGATGCAATAACCCTCGATTGACGATCCAGCTCAGCATAGGTGACGTGGACCTCTTCACTGTCGCCATCAACCAGGAAAGTATACGCGCGGCGATTTGGTTGATGTAATGCTCTCCATCTCAACGCTTCAAAAAGAGTAGAGAACTTACTGGCTGACTCAGAAACAGCAAGCATCGTCATTTGCAAATCCTGCGGCGCTTCAATAGCCCTTCAATTTTGTTTTAGATTGAGTCGAGGTTTAAACGTGGCGGATAAACTTGCGTCCTTTGATCAATGCAGTAACTACAATCATTGCTGTTAACAATATAATCAGACTTCGCCATTGCAAAAGGTGCGACGGAGAAAAGACAGCAGACTTCTCAGTTTGATTAAGTCCCGGCTGGGACGCTTCGTCCGCAGCGATGGGAATTAGAGGAAGAATTACATGCGATGCATATTTAATGTTGCGATAAATCGTAATCACCGGGGCCGGAGACATCGGTATCGTTTGAGCATTATCCTTATCCGCACCTGTGAGAGCTATACGTAAACGGTGCCCCTTATTAAAGACGTAAGAGATCGGCGACAAGTCCAGCACCAGTTCGACGGGTTCGCCGCTCGGCAAAGGTTTCACGTCGGCAGAAAAGCTTCTGTGATACGGCAGCCCAATATTATTGAAAACGGGTTCCGACACTGCGCGGTGTGATGCGCGAAGCGCTCCTTCGGTAACATAACGCGAATTACCCTGTTCATCTACATCTTCCAGGTATACAAAGACGTCGGCGTCCGAAGCTGTCGAGCTCAACCACAAATGTGCGATTGGATGACCTGTAACCTCCAACATAGATACGAGCGGCGCAGTCGTATAGGTTAGGGCTTTACCGTCATTGTCGGTCATAGCATGGTAACCGGCCGGTCCTCCGTAACCAGCGGTCCATCTCGTCGAGAGGCCCGTAGTAGTGCCGTAGTCGACCGGGTAATCATTCTGACCCGCGGCAGCAGATGGCGACTGGAGATCCAATCCGCCAGCGTTCTTTGCACTGCCGCTTCCCGAGTCGCCCTGGAAATAATAACTAGTCAGTTTCTGGTCAGGCAGAGGCCATTGTGCGGTCGACCGCCAGGCTTTCTCGGACGAGGCGCCAATTGTGTAATAATGTATAGGATCTCCGCTCATCATCCCGTTGTCGATCCCTTTCAGCCAATAGTCGAACCAGCGCAACCTTTCTGCTCCGAGATCCAGGCCGTTTGATTGGAGGTGAAACCATGGACCGATTATAAGCTTTTGTGGAACCCTGAGGTTGTTGAACCACAACAGCGCATCCCGTGGCCTGAGATCAAACCAGCCACTCAACTGATATATGGCAACGCCTGATCTATTTATTTGGGGGAGAAATTTGATCGGGTTCCAATCGATGTATGGCTCCGCGTTCTGCTGTTGATCATGACTGTCGCGGTAGGCAAGCCGGCTGGCCATTGTTAGAACATTCGCATTCGCGTTGTGGGCTCGCACTGCCTTTCCGAGTATCACGCCTTGCTGATCATCATCGACAGGTACGGCAGGACGATCGGTGTCCTGGCTATTTAACTTTTGATCCCAGTTGGCCACATAATCCTGACGAAAGATGCCTCCCGAATATACGGAGGAATATAAATCGAACGTCGGCATTTCAGGGAATATGGCTTTTAAATGCGGAGGTGTTTTTCCGGCCGCCAGAAACTGGTTGGCTGCCATGTATGATCGCCCAAACATCCCAACCTTTCCGTTGCACCACGGCTGTTTGGCGAGCCACTCAGTTACATCGTAACCGTCCGTTGCTTCGCGCGGCTGGTAAGGACCTGACCATGTTCCAAAAGATGCCCCCGAACCTCTGACATCAACGGCCGCCACTACATATCCATGTTGAACCATCGTTTGAAGCCACGGCTGTTGATCCAACTCAGTTACAAGACTACCGTCGCGCGAAAAAGCTCTGCGATAACGATGTTCAATCCAGATCGCAGGCAGTGGTTCACTCACAGGTGTGTTATTGCGCGCAGGTCGGAAAATATCAGCAGCCAGCTTGGTCCCATCGCTCACCGTTATGTATTCTGAGTTGCGAATCCACTCCGAATAAATCGGGGTTGAGTATCCTTCATACACGCCCAGCTCTGATTTGCGTTCGTTGGCTCGCCATTCAAGCGGAGCCAGCAGCGCAAACGCAATCACTGGCAAAAAGCTTAGGACACGCAGCCTGCGCTTCATTCGATTTATCATTGATGAGACAGAAAGGAGTTACTGGAGCTTTCCCGTTCCGGAATGCTTGTTATCGAACATCGACTTTGGATCAACTTAGCAGCGTAGCTAACGAGCGCTATGGATAGTCTTCGAGTTTGGACAGTGGCAACCCGCACGGATAAAAGAGATTAAAGATCGGCTGTTCGATCAGTTCAGAAAACCTCAGCAGCATCGGAGCATAGAACTCCAGCGGACTGTTGCCAGATTCTATGGTTGATAATTCCTCAATTGGCATTTCCAGCAGCGCAGCAAGAGCATCTTCGGTCAACTGTCGTTTTTCACGATGCGCTTTGATCAGTTTTCCACATTGTCCGAGCTCTTGTTTCGCATCTTTTGATCTGCCCGTTTCGCTTATGAGCCGGGATGTCGGAGCAAAGAGCTTAATCGCTATCTGCGCCAGTTTTAACCCCCACTCCTCAACAGGAGACGATCCGTTTTCAAGCTCGTTATAGGCTTCCACGGTCAACCCCAATTCGGCCGCGACCTTATCTTCAGTTAGTTTGCGGCGCTCCCTCTCTTTTCTCAACACGTCACCGAGTTTCATCTCAAACCTCCCTTTGTCTCAACGTCGTCACTTAAGCAGCGTTTTTCAAATACGACTGCTGCTTACGAGACCCCGCCGCTGGCGCTCTTGGCTGAAACAATCAGATCGAGATCATCAGGTACCCTGAATTTTAGAACACTGGTACAGAACTCTTTCCATTCAGACGTCACTTCATTAAAGATTATGCTTTCGTCATGCCACATTGATTGTGTGACAGTGTAGTCCTGATGCAGAAATGCAATCTCTTTGTCGGGTGATACTGGCGATTCGTTTCTACGATCTGCAGTCTTGCCGGTCTGCTTCTTTTCTTTCCAATTGATCCGGCTTTCAGACCAGTTCGGAAATTGACGCAAATCTTTCAGGTAATAGGCCTTGCAATACTTGCGCTCCGGGCGAACAGGCTTATCTCCTTCCACATTGTCTTCCGCCTTGCGAAGGTATATGACCACTTCCGCGTGTCCCGCAGCCAACGCAATTAAATACGGAGTGCGCTGGTCGCGTCCGACTTTAAAAATATCGGCGCCGTTTTCTACCAGCAGTCGAACCGCTTCCAGATCTCCTCTGCCCGCTGCCCAATTCAAAGGCGTCCAGCCCTGCTCGCCAGGCTGATTGACGTCTGCGCCAGATTCAATCAGTTGTCTGATCTCTGACAGTTGTCCAGACTTTACAGCTTCGATTAACGGTGTGTTTTTCAGATTGTCGTATATGTCAGCCATCTAATACGGCTCCTTTCACAAGCTGGTTAATTGACTATTACAGGCAAACATTCAACCAGTCAGGATGCGGCCGCGCTAACCTTTAGTGGCACCAGATGCCCCTGCCCTTCCAGCGATGCAAGGTCGATTTCAGCAACGCATCTAACCGGAACATAATTCAAGGTCAGATTTCCTTCCAGGTGCACTGTCCCTTTTCCTTGCTCGAAGTCTGCTTGACTCAGATTAACGGCCTCCGGATCCAGTCTCACACCAAGTTCAGTTCCGCCTCGGGTTTGAGTGAATTTAATATGGACGTATCCCATTTCTATCCGCTCTTTCAAAGCCTGAACTGTTCTCTTGGGACGAAGACTGGCTTCTACCGGGTGACTACCTTGCGATAATTTGTTTACCAGCTCGTCGCCTTCCGTCCTGGGCTTGCTGCTGCGTGGTGGTGGCGGAGGCGGCGGGTTTTTTGCAAGCTCTTCCATTCGCTTGCGCAGGCTCAGCGGCCGCATATCTGTCCATACCTCTTTTATGTACTCCAGACATTCGGCCTTTGTGCCCACTTTTCCTGCATCACGCCATCCCAGAGCGTTTTCCCGATCGGCTGGCCAAATAGAATATTGTTCTTCGTGATTGAGGACTACCTTATAAATCGTTGTGTCTTCCTTGTCGGAATCGTACCAACTCATTTTGCTGCCTCCTTAATTGTGATAGCTGCATCTCTGCTAATTCGCCGTCGAATCGAACCGGGCCAAAATTTGTGTGGGACAATCTTCTAAGAATGCCGAGTTCGAAAGTTGATGAAAAGTAAGATTCGGGCCAGCAACTCGCAATGCCCGATCATCGTTGCATCGCTCAGTTGTAAGCCCTGACAATCAGATCCGAGACCAGATTAGCAAACCTGACCGGGTCTTCCATTTTGTGATTTTCTATCAACAAGGCCTGATCGTAGAGCAATTGACAGCAATCCGATAAACTGGTTCTGTCATCGTTTTCTTTTAATATCCTATCCATCGTTTTAATGACGCCGTGGTCGGGATTGACCTCCAGTATTCGCGACGCCCTGAACATTGTCTGGTTTGCCTCTCTCATCAACCGTTCCATGTTTATGCTGTATCCCGAGTCGCCGCTGACTAAACAAGCTGGGCTTGTTTTCAGGCGTTTGGAGATTCGCACGTCTTTCACTTTGTCCTTTAATGCACCGCGCATGAACTCGAGCAGCTCCTTGAGCTGTTCTTCGCTTTTTTCTTGAGTCTCATCCTGTCGGTCCTCATCCAGATCGAGATTGCCGCGAGACACGGATTGGAGTTTTTTCCCAGCGTATTCCGTTAAATGCTGAGTGAGGAACTCGTCGATCTTGTCTACAAAGTAGAGAACCTCTGTTCCTTTATCGCGGAATACTTCCATCTGAGGGAGTCTTTCGATTGCCGTTCGGCTCTCACCAGCAGCGAAATAGATAGCTTTCTGTCCATCCGGCATCCTGTCAACATATTCTTTCAGTGTTGTTTTCTCTTCGGGTGAATGTGATGATTCAAAAATCAGCAGATCCTGAAGCTTCTCTGTGGTTTTATGGTCCATGAAGATTCCGCCTTTCATGGCTTTGCCAAACTCTTTCCACAGGGAATCGTACTTCTTTCTGTCTTCGTTCCGAACTGCTCTCAGTGAGTCCAGGATCTTCTTCTCCAAATGATTTTTAATAACCTGAATATGTCTGTTGTGCTGCAGCACCTCCCTTGAAACATTCAGCGGGAGATCGGATGAGTCGACGATTCCCCTGACGAACTTCAGATAGTCAGGTAAGAGTTCTCTGCAGTCATTCATAACCAGCATGTGCCTGCAGTAGAGTTGCGGCCCCTTTGGCGGCTCGCCAGTGTAAAGCCCGTATGGAGCCTGCGAGGGAATAAACAAGAGAGCTGTGAATTCCAAAGTTCCGTCGCTGCGGGTATGAATGATTTCCGCCGGCTCGTTCCAATCGTGAAACTGCTGCTCGTAGAATTTTATATACTGTTCGCGCTCAATCTCTTTAGGATTCTTTGTCCAGATGGGCTGAATCGAGTTCAGCGTTTTCTCAGTGATTACAGTTTGTCTTGTTCCCTCTATAACCTTGCCCGTCTCATCCTGCTCCACCTGTTCTGTGACGAAATTCATCCGAATTGGATACGGGACGAAATTGCAGTGCTTTTGAATATGTTTTTGTATCGTATATTGGTTCAGAAAATCTTCGTCGGGATTGTTACCAGTATCTTCTACACTCTTCAACTTCAGGATAATCTCAGTGCCTCTATCACCTTTTTCGAATTGGTCGATTTCGTAAGTGCCATCGCCTGTCGATTCCCACTTTACGCCCATGTCTTGCTTTGGTGGTCTGGTTAGAATCGTGACCTTTTCCGCTACCATAAACGCTGAATAAAAGCCTACACCGAAGCGGCCGATCAGGTCCGTATTTGCGTCGGCTGTCTGATCCGTCTTTATCCGCTCTATGAAATTGGCCGTGCCCGATTTGGCAATCGTGCCGATGTTTTCGATTACCTCGTCATAGCTCATGCCGATCCCATTATCGCTAATGGTCAGCGTCCGATTTTCAGAATCAACTTCAATGAATATCCTCAGATCAGACGAGTCTTCAAGCACGGCTGAATCGGTAAGCGAAAGGATTCGGAGTTTGTCCAGCGCATCGGACGCATTGGCTATCAATTCTCGTAGAAATATTTCTTTATGCGTGTAGAGCGAATTAATTACGATTTTAAGAAGTTGCTTTACTTCCGCTTGAAACTCCATCGTCTTCTTTTCCGCGAAAGCAGTCGCAGTAACCATAAAACTACCTCGAACAGGAGAATTTATATTGAAGAGCCTAAGGCGATCACGAACGCAAATTTAAGGTGCGTTCTATGGTCCTCACTTTGGCCGGAATCCGCTCACTAGCTTAGAAGCTTCGCAGATTGCAAATCGTCTAGCTTGCCACTTTCCTGACCATTTCTCTATCGACGACAATGTGCGACTGGAAACTCACTGCCTTTAGCAGAATTCTGACACGGTCGCTGTCTTTCATTTCGCGTTCGAATACGCCGGATAAATTTTGGAATGGGCCGGACTTGATCACCACCTCATCTCCGGTTTTGAAATCTTCACCTATTTTCACAAAACCGTTGCTGCCGGTGCGAGACCGGATTATTTCGATAATCTGTTCGTCGATCGGAGTCGGCCCGCCATCGAAGCTAACAAGGCTATGCACACCGCGCGTGAACCTCATTTTGTAATACAGCTCGTTAAATTTGAAGCAGGCGAAGATATATCGCGGGAATAATGGCTTGCTGGTATACATCAGTTCTTCTGTGAACGGATGCCGCTTTTGAACCCGGATCTTTGGACTAAAGATTTCTATACCCCAGGCCTTCAGGTTGTTCGCGGCGCGGTCTTCCTGTTTCGGATGGGTGTGGATCACGTACCAGCAAGGCGTATATCTCAAGGTGTCGCTTGTCATCATCTGACCTCAGTTCTCCTAATGTAGTGTTCTTCGCCCTCGCATCTCTATCCTCGTTCGTTCCTCGTTCCGTCAGGCGCTCTGCCACTTCGTACGGGCAGAGCTACCGCATGTTGAGCTCCAGATTCTGAGCGGCTCAGCCGGAAAACAGGCTTGTAATTTTGAACGGGAGCAGCCTGAAACAATGTTTATCGGTTCTGTGACTCACGGGGCCTACGTGTGTCAACGAACCGCGCTTGAAGAGATTTTTTACGGCTGATTCCCGGGCAACAACACATTGAGCAAAGGCACAATCGCTACCTACCCGCTCAAATCGAGGCCACGCATCAGTAAATGGCCATAACGATCAATAAACGCGTCCTATATAATGCGGTTATGTAACCGCATGCCCTCACTCGATGTGGGATTTGATCATTTAACCCAGCATTAGAAAAAGAAACTGACTGATCGAATTGATTCCCACCAACTGACCAACTTTAAATTCCGACAAATTCTTATATGACGTTTGACAGGCCATTCAGAATTAGGCTTATTTCCATTTCCCGTGCGCGATTGATTTTGTAAAATCTGCGCGAATCGGTGGCTTCGTGCTCAAGAATCAAACCCTGGGAAACGAGCCTGCCCAAAACTGTCGAGACCTTCTGTAATTCAAACCTGATCTTCTCGTCCAGCAACCACCACTCAACAATCCCCTCGAGGGTATCACCCGCGTCAGGATTGGCCGTTAGATAAGTCAGTATGTGATAATAAACATCGTCATTGTCCGAGTGTTCTCCGTCAGGTCCCATGTCATTCACCTTATATAGCTATGCACTTTCCGTGCAAGAGCTCTAAAGAATCTGCCCTCACACACGCTAACCCGGCGTTCTAGTACTAGCTCCGCCCGGATTGCATATTAATTTCAACGTTTAACGAATCGCAAAGAATGAAGATGTATGCTGAGCTCGTTGGGATTTTGAAGTTAAGTTCAAAGATGCCTGGCCATTTTCGTGGCATTTCTGCCACTGGTAATCTAACGTTTCCTGCTAAACCGTTGTAATGACTTGAGTTTTTACTATGGCAATTCTACCCAGCTAAAATCCGGTAATTACCAACCTGGTTAGAACTGCCCGGCCTTAAATTTCTGAACGTTAATTTTATGTTTGCGAATCAGGCCCCAGAATGTTCTACGCTCTTTTTGAGCCGCGTCTGCGGCCCTGGAAATATTCCCCTGGTGCGCGATTAAGAGTTTTTGAATGTAGCTCTTTTCGAACTGCGATATCATTCTGGTTTTTGCTTCCTGAAATGACTCTTTAGAGAGAGGCTCTTGACTGCCCGGGATCGATATGTGCGTTGAATCGATGACCGTTTGATCGCAAAGAACAACGGCGCGTTGCACAAGGTGTTCCAACTCTCTAACATTACCTGGCCAGTCGTACAGCATCAGTTTACGAATTGCCTCGGCCGAAAACTTCTGCGCAGGGCTGCTAAATTCGGCGGCATATTTCGCCAAAAAATGCTCGGCCAATAGAACTACGTCCTCGGGCCTTTCCCGCAGAGGTGGTAACCGTACGGGAATAACGTTCAAGCGGTAATAGAGGTCCTGGCGGATTTTTCCTTCGGCAACAGCTTGCTCAAGATTTGCATTTGACGCTGCGATGATTCGTACATCGGCGTTTAAGACTTTCGTGCTACCCAAAGGGCGATACTCTTTATGTTGCAGAAATCTCAGCAGTTTAACCTGGGCGAGCAGCGGCAGCGAATCAATCTCGTCCAGAAAAAGAGTGCCTCCGTCCGCCTGCTGAATCAGACCGTGGTGTTGTCCCGAAGCGCTTGTGTACGCGCCGCGTTCGTGACCGAACAGTTCGTTTTCAACCAGATCCAGTGGAATTGCGCCGCAATTCAAAGGCATGAAGGGCTTGTTTGCTCTTTGGCTCAAATAATGAATCGAGCGGGCGATCATCTCTTTTCCGGTACCTGTCTCGCCTAATATAAGAACTGACACGTTTGATTTCGCCAGCAAGCTGACCTTGCTTATTTCGGTGAGAAAAACCTCGCTCTTTCCAATCAGTTGCTGCAACCCCAGCTTTTCCTTCAGTGCTTGCTTGACCGTCTCGTCCTTTCGAACCTGCATCGCCAGCCGCCCGATTCGCGCTAGCACTTCAAAATCTTTTAACGGAGGCGTGATAAAATCCGCTATTCCAAGCTTCAACAGCTCAACCAACTGTTCCCTCGGCGCGTTGTCAATCGCGAGTACTACTGGCAACTGAGCAGAGGTCTCCCTGATTCTTCGGACAAGTTGGTCTATTTGATTCAAGAGAGTTCCAGGTACAGCCAGCAGAATCAGAGATGCAGTACCCGATCTGATCAAACCGTACACTTCATCGTTATTACCGTCTGGTCGGATGTTTGAATACCGCCTGAATTTAAGGCGTATATCCGAGGCTGGAGACGAATCGAGGATATCTCTCAGTTTTATGCCGATTCCTCCATCAGCATCAAAATCTAACAGTAACACTCCTACCTGTTCCACCGCTTATCCTCCCCCGAACAACTACAGGCCATTCGTCTGACAATATTTATTTGTAAGAAGCAACCTGCCTATGTGCGATGAGCTTTAGAGAACAGTTCAGACCTCTTCACCCGTCCACAGTCTTGAACCAGTGAATCCAGTGTTTACCAAAACGAGACATATCTCCCTGCGATTCCATCTTGTCGTCAATGCCGCTACGTGCCTGCGAAAAGCTATCAGTCCTGTTGGACCCCTTTTCAGTAAACGGAACTATGCTGGACAGACCACGACCCAGTACTCTTCGGTTTCCTTTTCGTTGCATCTTTTTTCGCTCCCTCACAACCCATTTTTCAATTGAAATCGGGTCCTATTTCGAGAACAGCGAGCTACTCTGCAAAGTTGTAAAACTATAGAGCAAATCGGGTCATGTGTTGTTCACCAGTATCCTTGTCTGGGCTATGGATTTCATTAAAGGCAAAGCCTCCTCGATCGCCCGATTGTCGGCAGAGCTACCGCACTACAAGCCACAAGAAAGCTCCGACCATCGAGGGCTAACCGCTGAATGCATCACTCGGGGGGTTGAACCGATTGCTTTTGCCTTTATGAATTGTTTGATTTTTAGCTTGAACTATTGATTAGGGCCATTCCTGCTTTGCTGAATATTATCTCGCAATTCTTCAGTAGCAGGTATTTTGTTCAGCCTGCAAAACCTAGAGTGCCGACAGGGAAATTACCGGATTTAGAAAACCGTTGGACGCCAAGCGATGACCAACACTCCAGATTGCAATCGCAATATACTCTAACTTCTAATTTTTGCAAGAAAATTGTTTAGGCCGCAGAATTATTCTCAGGCCTGACTTGATCGGAATTTATCTGCCCTGCAGTCAATGATTTAACGCCGTATACTAAAATTAACTATTTGCTCAATTTGTTTCAATTAGCAAACGGGTCGTTTGCTCAGACAGGCATTAGAACAAATAAGAAGATTCCATCCACCGCCAACATTCAAGTTTCCACTCTTTCCCTTCGACTGCGACAGCGGCAGCATAGTCATCAGCAGGTGATAAATGATGTAATCGCCAACGGCTTGCCTCACGTGGATTTGATTGGGACCTTAATCTAACTTCCGGATGATCACTTTCAATGGAAACGTCGAATTCATTCAGCGGGATCGAGAGTCCCTTGCCATCGGCCTTAATATAAGCCTCTTTTCGAACCCAGCAGTTGAAAAAGCCTTCAATTTGCTCATTTTCCGGAAGCTGGCGCAGTGCCTCTATCTCATTCGAGGAGAAGAACCGGTCAGCAATTTCAGTCGTCGCAAAATCGGGTCGTATGTGTTCGATGTCCACACCGATCTCTCGAGCGCGGGTTACAGCAAACAATCCCAACTCATTTGAATGTGAAACGTTGAAGCAGATCTTTGTTCCTGACAACTCTCGGCAGAGGGCCGGTTTTCCATAGTTACTGTAACAAAATCGCAGTTGTTCGGCCTGAGTGTCAAGATAATAGCCCAATATCGCCCTGAGTGTTCCCCGCGCTGCAATGAAATGATCGCGGTCCTTTTGAAACACAAAGCGCTTTGCTCTTTCCTTCTCATCCGCAGATAAAGTCTGCCAGAATCTTTCGAGAGATGCGGCTGCTACGGAAAGACTGCTGAGCCAGACGTGAACTTCGTCGGATGCAAGAACCACCGCGTGCTGTGGTGTCTGCCATTTGGAACAAACCATATCCATGCGATTTTTGGCTAACTCGAAATACTTGCCTGATGATATCGCAGGTAGCTAAATTATCAAGTGTTCGGTGGAAGTAGCGAAATCAAATCAAACTTCACTACCGAGATGGCCAGTTGAGAATCGTCATATCAACTAGAAGGCGGCGGTGCTCGAACAGCCCTGGCCACGCGGTCAGGCGCGCCCTCCATGAAGTCAATGTCGCACTGCAGCTGGGCAGATTAGGTACACTTCAAATCGGCACGCTGGGTAAGGTGGTTTCCTTTTTCTATCGACAACATCGCCTGCTTCATAGATGAACGGTTACTCGACGCCGTGTTGGACGCCTTTACTTCTTAGCTGCCCCAATCTCTGGCAGCAAAGTAGTCCTCCCGGAACGTTATGCCCTTCTTGCGCACACAAGCAATGCCCGCAGCGTGATCGCAGACGAGGCCCAGGAAGATAAGCGAGTGGATGAGTCGAGGTAACCGCTCCTAACAAAGAACCATCACCGCCGATTTTTACGCCTGAATTCCTGCGTTCCGGGCAGGTTACAATTTTGCTCATCTGCAGGGATCATGTCACCACATGTATTGATAGGAAATTCAGCCCCAATAGACGAAGATGAAAGCTCTATGTGATTATGCGATCGCGCAGTGCTTTTGAAACGGCTTCTGATTTGGAATGTACCTGCAGCTTTTCATAAACGCGCTTTATATGAAAACAAATAGTATTAAAGCTAACTCCCAGCTGCGCCGCCGCAGTTTTGTAATTGTGCCCTTCGACCAGCAATTTCAGCAATCGCATTTCGTGCGGTGTTAATTGATAATCTGTTTGCTCCGGCGGACGCACATTCCTGAACAGAGTAATAACTCTTCGTGCGATCTCCGGAGACATCGGCGCTCCGCCATTTGTCGCTTCTCTGATCGATTCCAGCAAACGCGCTGGCGGCGTTTTCTTTAACAGATAACCGCAAGCCCCTGCGCACAACGCGTGGAATATTCGATCGTCATCGTCATAAACCGTAAACATCAGCAGAATCAGATCAGGATAACGATCTTTCAAAATTCGAATGCCATCGATGCCGTTCATACCTGGCAACCCAATATCGACCAGCAATACATCGGGAATATTAGCAGTGATCTTTTCCAGGGCCTCCTCCATGCTGCGATAACCACCAACACATCGGAAACCTTCGGTGCCGTCGACAAGAATTGAAAAACTTTCGCGTAATGGACGAACGTCTTCGACGATTGCGACCTTTAATAGAGGCAGCGAACTCGAGCGGTCATTGCCGGTATCGTTTGTTATGTCGGGCATACATTCAGATGAGATATTCTCAGCAATATCTCTGCTAAATATTACACGTCAGGGAACAGATAATCACCACATGTTCATGTAGTCGGCCATATGCAATCAGTTTGCATTTTGATACGTGTGCCGCATTCGGCGATTTAGCGGCACCGTTAAGGTAATCAGCGTTCCCTGAAAGCCATTAGAGGTCACATCCAGCGATCCGCCAACCAGGGTTGCCCGATGTTTCATGTTAACAAGCCCGTTCCCTTCGAAAGACCTGTTTTGGTCTATACCCTTGCCGTTGTCTCCAATTGTGAGCTTCAGCCAGCTTCTATCAATTACAAATTCGATGTCAGCTTTGCTGCAGCCCGAATGGCGCAGAATGTTGTTGATGCTCTCTTTGAAAACCAGGTAGGTCTCGCGACGCAAATCCGGACTAAGCCTGACATCGTGGCGCAGTTCCGGCGCCTTGAATCGAAATTCGATATCACGGGCCGTAAAAACGTCGCTGGCAAAACGACGCATGCGATGAACCAGATCGCTCAAACGGTCTCGTTTTGGATTTATTGCCCAGACAATGTCATTCATCGAATCGACCAGGCTGCGCGATAATTCGGCAATTACCGAAAGCTGTTCGGCAACCTTCGGATCATTTCCCAGGCGGCGAGTAACTACCTCGCTAAGCGTGGAGACCTGTGACAGGCTCGATCCGATATCATCGTGCAAGTCCGTGGCGATGCGTGTTCGTACTCGCTCCAGCTCAATTAGTCGAGCGACGCGATATTTCCCAATGGCGTAGATAGAGGTGGCCCCGACAATCATCGCGATCATAACAAACCACCATCTCATCCATATTGGCGGCAGAATTGAAAATGCAACAATGGCTGGTTCATGACTGACTGCGCCGTTACTGGTAACCGCGCGCACCAGGAATCTGTAAGCTCCAGATGAAAGGTTTGCATAATGTACAGTACGTTCTGTTGTCGGCGCGCTCCAGTCGTTGTCAGTTCCCTCCAGCTTGTACTGGTAACGAGGTAAGTCGCCAGGATCAAAGGACAGCGCGATAAAATCGATCTGCAAGTTTTTCTCAGCGGATTTTAGTTCCAGGCCGGTCAATTCCCTCTCGCCGAGCTCTGAGACTGGGTGCTGCAAGCCTGCTATGCGCAAGCCCGACACCAGAACCAGTGGCGACGATTCGGCGTGATCCTGCTCAGGAGTTAGCTTTGAAATGCCCTGCAGTGTGCCAAACCAGAGATCGCCGTTATGATCTCTAAAAGAGACATTGACATAACTGCTGGCCAGACCGTCGGCCGTCGAATAATGATATATGCTGTCTGTGTTTGGATTGATTCTGTCGACTCCCCTGCCTGTACCGATGTATATGCGTCCCCATTTATCTTGAGTCACACAGGTGGTCAAATCGGTTGCCAATCCTTGTTTCGTTCCATAAATGATCGCTTGCGGCTTTTCTGCTCCTGGGTTATTGACGCGTATCACGCCGCCATCGCTGGTCGCAACCCATAGCCGGTTTGATTGATCGAGATAAAGAGATCGGATCACTCCCACATTCCTATTGTCGGCAAGAGGCATCTGCTGAAACTGGCCGTCTTTATACCGAACGATTTCCCCCGTATAAAAACCTATCCATAGATAGCCGGATGCATCTTCAACGAAGGCCGTTGGAACTGCGCGTGGAATACCGTCGTTCGAGCTATATTGATGAAATAGCCCTGCAGACCGTTCCCATCTCGCCAGTACTTTTTCTGAATTTTGGAGCGTGCCAATCCAGATGTCGCCTCGCGAATCCTCAAACACGCGAAAGATCTCGTTACTTCCCAATCCTTGATCGGTTGTATACACCAAAGGCCGGGCGGAAGAAAACTGCTCCACCTGAGCGGATCTTGTGTAACGCAACAAACCGACACCTGTCGCCAGCCACCAATCTCCCGTATGATCCTGCAGCATTATCTGGTTCCATCCCCAGCCGTAATATGTCTGATGTTGTGGAAGTGTCAGGCGTGTTGAATTAAATCGGCCGTTATAAAACTGATCGACGAACGAGTTGCTGCCTGTTACGTGCAACTGTCCTGATTGATCTTCAAAGATTGAGCTTACGCGGATCGCGCCCAATCCGTCCAATTTATCGTAGGTGGTAAAGCCATTGCCGGCTATGCGCATCGCGCCGCCTACATCACTGGCCAACCATAGATTGCCTTTAATATCTTCACCGATTGCGTGGATACCGGTATCGTTTAAACCTTGCGCTCGGCCGTAGGTGGTAAAGCTTACACTGTTGTTTTTGATTCCTGACTTTAGCTCAACCAGTCCATCGCGTGTTCCAATCCACAACTTCCCCGAAGCCGAGCGGAATACGCAGTAGATCGGATTGCTTGGAAGACCATCTTTGACCGTGTAATGGGCCGCAACTTCGAGCTCATGTGAACCTGATGAGCAAACCAGCTTGTACGCCCCATAATTCGAAGAGACCCATAGCGCCCCATCAAGATCTCGGTAGAGCCTGTTTACGCCCGCGATCAGTTTTCCGTCTTTATCCTTAAATTGCCGCCATCCGCCCCCGGCCATCATCTGATAAAGACCCGCATCGGCTCCTACCACGAGCAATCCCTTATCATCAATCAGCAGCGAGCGGACCGACAAACCTGACCCGCTGTTCTCTGCCGCCTGGTTCAGCGAAATTAATGTGAAATTTTCTCGACCGGGAGAGGGATCAAACCGATAAAGCGCTTTATCTGTTCCGCACCAGATTATTCCACTGCGATCTTCATACAGGGACGTAAAGACATTTCCATCGATGCCGTCATTAGTTCGAAAAACTGTGAACAGTCTATTGTCGAGAGGGTGCCTGTTCCGCAGAGTAGTGTGGGGATCGTAATCAAAGCGATGGAGGCCCTGACTTGTCGCTATCCAATACGCGCCATTTTTCGTTTCCAGCAGATCATAAACTTGCCTGCCCTGCAGACCCTGCTCAGAGCCATAGTTAAAAAATCGCTGACCGTCAAAACGGGACAGCCCATCTATTGTGCAGAACCATAGAAACCCCTTTGAGTCGCGCACGACATTCAAGATGTGGTCGTGTGCAAGACCATCTACTGATGTATATGTTTTTATGGGCAAGCGTTCGGCCAAAATAATCGATTGACAGACAATCACACCAAACAACGCGAACAGTATCCTGGCCAAGAACGTGTCAGCTCTAAATTTTTTTCCGAGCATAGAATATTTCCAGCAAAGTTTCGTCGGTGGGCAAATAGACTTAGTAATATTAACACGTGTTTGCGACGACGTGTTACCCATCAATTGGAATGTCTGTCAGGAATTACGTTTGCCCAGGCTTAGTGATAGACAGGCGGCCCGATATCGTTTATCATTTCCGCAGTGGATAAGTTGACAATTTAACGCTTCCGACTATCGCAGTATCTGCGTAACCATGCCCGCAATTTCCCTGAATGCCCGCAAATAAGCTCAGCTTAATCAGGCTGTCTCTGTCCTTGCCCATCAGAGCGCTAAACGCGTAGTCGGCCGGCCTGCGTGCCGCCGGCATATATCGCTTTTCGATTCTAAAAACAGTCGGAGGTATCCCAATGCGTAATAGTCAAAGCGCGCAATGGCGCTTTTTCGTCGCGATGCTGTTCTTCACGTTTTCATCAATTTTAGCTGTCGCACAAACAACTGCTTTCACTTATCAGGGAAAACTGAGCGACAACGGTGCGCCAGCAAATGGCAGTTACGACTTGCAGTTCTCGCTTTTTGACCATTCACAGAATGGTTTGCCGCTGGGCGCCCCAATTACATTAACGGGTGTATCGGTGGTTAACGGCCTGTTTACTGTTCAGCTGGATTTCGGCCCGAACATGTTTACCGCGAACACCGCTCAATTTCTTGAAATCGGTGTGCGCCCGAGTGGAGCTAACGCACCATTTACTGTGCTCGCTCCGCGAGCTCCGATCACAGCTACGCCTTATACTATCAGAGCCATATCTGCCGCACTGGCCGAAAACGCGACGAACGCAATTACTGCTACAACTGCAACCACGGCTTCGGATTCCATCCGACTCGGCGGCGTGAGTGCCGCCCAGTATGTTCAGACAACAGATTCACGATTAACCGACGCGCGCGCTCCCCTGCCCGGCAACAGTAATTACGTCCAGAATGGGACCGCGCAACAGACAAGCAGCAACTTTAATATCAGCGGTAACGGAACGGCGGGTGGTACGTTATCGGCTAATCTTGTCAACAGCACGACTCAGTACAATATAGGAGGCACTCCGGTTTTAAGCGCTCCAGCGGGCACGGCTAATACCTTTATCGGGCTCGGAGCAGGAGCAGCAAATCCATCCGGCGGTTTCAGCACGTTTGTCGGATTCCAGGCAGGTTTTAAGAACACCACAGGAAACACCAATTCATTTTTTGGCTCACAAGCGGGCAATCTAAACACGTCGGGTGCTTCCAACTCCTTCTTTGGGTTCGGAGCAGGTCAGTTCAACACGACTAACGACTTTAATTCATTCTTTGGCTACCTTGCAGGAAACGTAAATACTGTCTGCTGTAATGCGTTCTTTGGCGCAGGCGCTGGAGGATTTAACTCAACCGGAGCCGGGAATTCCTTCTTCGGAAAGGGCAGCGGCGGACTTAACACAACCGGAAATCATAATTCGTTCTTCGGCCTCGACAGCGGCGGATCCAATACGGCAAATGACAATTCGTTTTTCGGTTATCTTTCGGGCGGAAATAATGCCGCTGGAACATCCAACGCGTTCTTTGGCTCGAAGGCAGGATTAGCAAATACTTCCGGCAGCTTTAACTCATTCTTTGGATTTAGCGCAGGCATAGCCAACACTACGGCAATCAACAACTCCTTCTTTGGTCAGGCAGCAGGTTTCAAGAATACTACTGGCAGCAATAACACTTTTCTCGGAAATGGAGCTGGACTAAACAACCAGACAGCATCGGGCAACACATTCGTAGGCAGTCTTGCGGGGCCAGCCAACACTTCCGGCATCAATAACACGTTCATTGGGGCGAATACAGGCGCTTCAAACATCAGTGGGAATAGCAATATATTAATCGGCGCGAATGTAGCCAACAACAGCGCCACCGGAAACGGCAACACTCTCATTGGAACCGGCGCAGACGGCGCAGCTCAGGTAACAAACGCAACAGCGATCGGTCAAAATTCCTTTGCCGGAGCAAGCAATTCCGTGATCCTGGGTGGGGTCGCAAGCGTTAACGGAGCGACAGTCGATACTGTTGTTGGCATGGGCGTGACTGCTCCAACGGCCAAGCTCCACATTCGCGACAATACCGTTACCAAGACGACTCTTCTCATCGAAGGCACTTCTTCCGCAGGCGCAGGTATTGAGATCAGCAATAAGCCAGCAGGTGGCGCCTCTTGGATAATATATTCGGACAAATTCAACAATCCCAATATTTCCAATGGAAAGTTGCACTTCCTTAATCAGAATACCAACCAGGAGATAATGAATATTGATCCCACAACTTTCACTCCATCTGTCAACATAACTGGACAAATCTCTGCCGACCAGGGAAACATAAATGGTAACTTCACTGCTGGTGATATCAGTGTTGCCAATATCGGGATCGGTGGCATTACTCAGCTTTGTATTTCCGGTCAGAACGGCGGATTTTTCGCTCACTGTTCATCCAGCCTCCGTTATAAGAAAGATCTGCATCCATATACACCGGGACTGTCGCTGATCAATCGCTTGAACCCAATTCTCTTTCGCTGGAAATCGGACGAATCACTCGATCTTGGTTTTGGCGCTGAAGACATCGAAAAAGTCGAACCTCTGTTGGTAACGCACAATCAGCAAGGTCAGGTCGAAGGCGTGAAGTATGACCGCATAACAGCCGTTCTGGTTAATGCAATGAAAGAGCAGCAATCGCAAATTGAACGGCAGCAACAACAGATCGAAAATCTAAAGCGACTGGTCTGTGGGGATCATCCGGGAGCGGACATATGTAAGTAAGCCTCAGCGGCCGGGCCGGTATCAGTAAAATATAGCTGATGCCTCGGTCCGGCCGCCAATGAATATGGGCGCCGTAAATCAGAAAAACGACTCGCACATCGCGGCCCCAACCATCAGGTTGTTATATATTTTGCGAACAAGTCGATAGTCGGTTCGATACCATATAGAATACAGATTACACATTGCAAAAATTGGCGCAAGTTTCAAAGCGACCTGCTTTACCTTAAAAACGATCCGCTCGGCCAGTCATTGTTTCGAGTCGAGTGTGATCGCCTCGACAAACCTGTTGCGGAGCCATAATTGAGTTCATATGCTCCCTTGGAGATGACTGTTGGCAATTCTCAAATACGCTCGCGCCGTTGGAATCTCTACCGATGTTCTTATTTAGGAGTCAACGCCATTTACAGTGAGCGTCAAAACCTGGAACTTTGACCTTAACTCAGGAATATGGAGTGGATCCAAGTCAGCGGTGATTACAACTTCCTGATCCTTCGCGTCAGAAATAATGGAGCCGTCAGGACCAACGATCATTGATTCTCCGCAAAAGGTTGTTCCATCCTTTGCAGGTCCCAGCCGATTTGATAGTAATAGATAAGCCTGATTCTCCGCGGCTCTTGCACGAGCCAGGAGTCGCAAGGTCTCGCAACGCGGCTGAGGCCATTCGGAGGACACCAGGAAAAGTTCCGCTCCTTCTAACGCCGCCTTGCGGTACATTTCTGGGAATCTGAGATCGAAACAGATGCTTGGCGACGCCTTTATTCCACCTAATGTCACCTGCACTCGTCGAGTTCCTGAGGCCAAGTATTTGTCTTCGAGCATTGGAGCAAAAAGATGAGCCTTATCATAATGGATTGGCGGTTCGCCCGTCGGAGAGAACAGCCAAAAACGATTCACAAGCTGTTCCTCATCGTTTACTGAGATCATGCTTCCGCCGATCCACGCGTTTATTGATTTAGAAAACTCCTGCAGATCGGCGTAGATTTTCGGAGTCACATTCACGGCAGTATCTTGCCAGCTTGAGTGTGCGTAACCTGTTGTCCACAACTCCGGGAGCAGATATAAATTTGCTCCCGGAGAACTGTTGATCAACGTATGGGCATGATCGAAGTTAGTTGCTGGCGAACCATCCGTAATTTTCATTTGAACAACAGCAACCA
Source organism: Blastocatellia bacterium (assembly GCA_035652355.1). Taxonomy (GTDB): domain Bacteria; phylum Acidobacteriota; class Blastocatellia; order DASRDY01; family DASRDY01; genus DASRDY01. Next base: position 3,413 of record DASRDY010000043.1, on the reverse strand, counting down.
GCATTATTTTCCTCCCGCCATTGAGATCTGTGACGTGCCAGCCAATGCATCCTGCGCATCGTTCATCAGAAACGCCCGAAGCACAGCCGAGCCTTCCCTAACCATCGAAGTATTACAACTGAAAGCAAATCGAATCGAGTTTGCGCAAGTTTCACCGAATGCATCGCCGGGCGCACTGCCGAGGCCATTAGCTGCCAATGCAGCAGAGAGTTCATCAGCGCTACTACAGCCTATTTCATCAAGAAACGTTGATTCAAGTTCTGTCCACAGATAGAAGGCGCCTTTTGGTTCGAATATTCGTATTCCATCTATTCCGCTTAGCGCTCTAACCATCAAATCGCGTCGCTCTTCATATTCCGACCTCATCACCTGCAAATGTAACTGCCCACCGTTCAAAGCCGCAAGCGCCGCCCACTGACCGATACTGTTCACGCCATTGATTGTGCAGCGTAGCAACTTCGGAATACGATCGTGCAGCAGTTTATTCGTTGTAACTATATAGCCTACGCGCAGGCCACTCATTGCGTGACTTTTTGAGAATGAAAAGACACTGATAATTTTATTTGCGTTATCAGACGCAAGCGATCCGATCGAGCAATGACCCTCCGGAGTGTAAATCACATCTTCATAAGCTTCATCGCTGACAATCCACAGGTTGTGCCTTTCAGCTAGCGCGACGAGTTCTGACAATTGATTTCTCGAAAGCACTGCTCCCGTGGGGTTGTGAGGTGTATTAATAAAAATCGCCTTCGTTCGTGAGTTGATCCGCCTGGCGATATCCGAAATGTCATAAGTAAAATTGTTTTCAAAGCGTAGCGGAATGCCTATCGGAACACCTCCGGCGAGTTTGATGTTCTCGACGACTTCGGTCCACATCGGATCCGGGACGATTACTTCGTCGCCTTCGTCCAGCAACGAAGCGAAAGTTACAAAGAGAGCATGCATTGCCCCATTTGTGACAAAGATGTCGTTCTCAGAATTAATCGGGATTTTGTTTTTGGTCCGCACCTTATCATAGATGGCCGACTTCAGCTCGGGAATGCCATTATTTGGAATATAGTGAGTCTTTCCATCGTCGGCGGACCTCTTTAATGCTTCCAACACATGAGGAGCAACGGAAAAGCTTGGATCGCCGGATTCAAACCTATAAACCTTTTGGCCTGCGGATTGCGCTTTCAGTAGTTGCTCTCTAATGACGACAATTTTCCCCAATGATAGAGAATCGACAGTACGTGATAAAGACAATGCATTTTCTCCTTTTAGTGTTGACTTAAGAAATTGATCTGGGTTCGAATTTGTGCGGTTACTATTGATGGGCTGTTGCCACGGCCAAAAAAGAACCCGCTACCAGTGTTCGTTCAGGCTGGCAGCGGGTTCTTCGCGTCTCTTATTGCGCCTTCTACTCTGTTTCGGCGCGTCGGTTGACGAAGAGGCTCACTGCCAGCACACGCTTACTCTTTCCACGCTTAGTGAAATCAAGGCGTTTCTTAGCAGTGAAATCTAAGGTATTCGTCAACATAATTACATCCGTTAATCTTGATATTCTTATAACCGATAGACGCAAATCCTGTCAATCGAAATATCATCATTTCTCCTACATATTGTGATAATTACTTTCATAAACCCTATACGTCGTAGTCTATACCGAAATCAACCGAAATGATTTCAGGCTTACAATCACGCGATTGCGAACACCAACCGGAAGCGCGGATGTTTCAGCTCTGGTTCTATTTGCGATTATGGTGATATCGGACTGATCCAGGTTCAGAACAAAATCAGGCCGGCGAATTCGGTGATTGATATCTCCGGGCACCCGCTCCATGGGATCAAGTTTTATTTTTATCCGCTCAAAGAATCCTGCAAAGGTGATTTCGTCGATTGTGCCAGTTGCCAGCAATCGTTCGTCCGCGGGCAAAGTTCCTGATTTAACCAGCGAGACATCCTCCGGACGAAAGATCACTTTGACCTTTTGACCCTCGTTGAACTCTCTTGTTTCCCAATGTGCCGGCAGAGTGGTTGCGCCGATCCTGACTGTTGATCCTCGGACGATGCCGGAAATCACATTTGCTTGTCCTATGAACGAGGCCACGTACTCAGTTTTTGGATAATCGTAAATCTCTTTTGGCGTGCCGACCTGCTCCAGCACACCTTTGTTCAAAACCGCGATCCGGTCGCCAATTTCCATCGCCTCTTCGCGATCATGAGTAATAAAGATCGCAGGGACTTTTTGCTCTTTCAACAGAGCAACCACTTCCCTTCGTACGCTGGAACGGGTATTTGCGTCCAGCGCTGCGAAGGGTTCATCGAAGAGGAGAACCTGAGGACCGTAGGCAAGTGCGCGAGCAATTGCGACGCGCTGTTGTTGACCACCGGAAAGTTGCGACGGTAATTTCTTTCGATGCTCATCGAGTTTGACCAGCTCAATGAGCCGATCTACGATAGCTCTCAACTCCTTTCGTGATTTACCGCGGATGCGCAGTCCGAATGAGATATTTTCTTCTGCTGTCATTCGAGGAAATAAAGAGTAATCCTGAAAGATCAATCCGATATTTCGTTGTCTCGATGGCAACCCTGTTACATTTTTGTCGTGTAACAGAACTTGCCCGTTATCTGCCGTTTCGAGCCCGGCAATTATGCGCAGAATCGTAGTTTTTCCGCTGCCAGATTCACCCAGCAAAACCAGTGATTCCCCTTGGGCGACCGAGAAATTTACATCCTGCAACACCGGTTTGCCGCCAAAAGTCTTGCTCAGCCCTTCAATCTGCAGAATGGTTTTGGCTATCACCACCGGCTCTGGAGGAGAAGGCGTGTCTTCGGTGAATATATGAATCAATCTTTCGGACTGCATCGTTCTCTCCGGACCTTTTAGGTGAGCTCCAGGAAATCGCGTGCCAAAAACAACAGACTGAAAATGGCAAAGGATAATAGCGCGAGCACTATCGCGATTGCGTTCGCAGCTTCGACTTGCCCTTCGTTGAATTTAGCAAAGATGTAGAGGGGAGCAGTCTGTGTTCGTCCAGCCAAATTGCCGGAAACAAGTATAGTGGAGCCGAACTCACCGACAGAACGGGCAAATGTCAGAAGGGCGCCGGTGACGATTGCTCCTTTTAATGAAGGTAATGTGACATGCCAGAACGTTTGCCACCGATTGGCTCCGATTGTTGCAGCAGTCTCTTCCAGTGAACGACCCATCGAATCATAGACCGGCTTTACAACGCCAAAGGCAAGCGGAAACGTGACGAAGATGCTGGCCAGTATAATTGCCCACCCTGTGAACATCACTTCTATTCCTCGAGATGCCAGGAACCTTCCAAGAACGCCATAAGGACCCCAAACCAAGAGAAGGGCGAAGCCTGCTACAGCAGTCGGTATCGCTGTGGGTAATGATATTAAGACCGTTGCTACATTCTTAC
>DASRDY010000042.1:0-13850 GCA_035652355.1 Blastocatellia bacterium | reverse complement strand
CGTCAGAGCCTTTAACCTTGGTTCAATGTATGGAGAATAGAGCCCGGACTGAACCACGTCGGCAATAGTTTTATAGGGAGCATTCTTGCCGTGCTTTTCCAAGTAGGCGTTGACGTCCGCCTGGAAATCTCCGCAGCCGATGTTTTGCGTCAGCTTCTGATAATCCGGAATCACAAACGGATCGACGATCTCTGCGCCTTGCGCCTTGAGATCTTCAATAGCTTTTTCCATCAAAGCTTTTACTTGAGGGTCCGTCGTCGGTGTTTCCATATATTGCCGGAAAACGCCTATGCGAGCGCCTTTTAAACCATTCTTGTCCAGAAACTGCGTATAAGTTTTTGGAATCTTTCCTTCCGATTCTTTGGTTATCGGGTCGGCAGGATCATATCCGGCGACAACGTCCAACACTCTTGCCGCGTCTTCGACGGAGCGCGCCATTGGCCCGCCCATATCGTTCCTGAGATAAAGCGGAATAATGCCGTCGCGACTGGTCAGCCCCATTGTAGGTCGAATTCCGATCAGATCGTTATGCGATGACGGCCCTCTGATCGAATTACCAGTATCGGTTCCCAAACCGACAGCGCCGAAACTCGCGGCGACTGCTGCTGCCGTTCCGCCGCTTGATCCTGCAGGAACACGGTCGAGATCATATGGATTGCGAGTGATGCCGGCAATGGAGCTTACAGTCACATACGGGCTAAAGGCCCACTCGGCCATGTTCGATTTTGCCAGGACAATTGCACCGGCTTCACGAAGCTTTTTCACCATGAAAGCATCATCATTCGGCAGAAAACCTTTCATCGCCAGCGAGCCGCCGGTGGTCTGAAGACCTTTGGTGTCGTAATTATCTTTGACGATTACCGGAATGCCGTGAAGCGGACGAAGCTTGCCAGTGCGCTTGAATTCCTGATCCAGTTTGTCGGCGTCCGAAAGAGCCTCTGGATTCAGCAATATTATCGCGTTTAATCTTGTGGACTGGTCGTAAGTGTTGATTCGCTTTTGATATTCCAAAACCAGCTGGTGACAAGTGATCCTGCCTGTGCGTATGGCCTGCAATATGTCGGCGATCGATGCTTCTACGACGTCAAACTTTTTGCTCTGAGCAGATGAAGGTAAAGCCTGAGAGATCGGGATTACAACAAGCAGCGACAAGACCAAAAACAGGCGACAAAGCTTAATCATGTTCACTCCGGTCATTAGGTTATATAAAGAGAAGAATCGACCGCGGATGACGCGGATTAAGCAGATTTTCGCGGATCAGATCCGAGGAAATCCGGGGCATCAGCGTCATCCGCGGTTAAGTTCTTATTTCTTCACAGTCGGATATTTAATTCCAAGCTGTTCCAGATAATTGTCGTACTTGGTCGGATCGTAATAGTACTTCTTCATCTCATCGCGATACTTCGCCATCGTTTTCTCGTTCAAAAAAGTTGACGGCTTATCGTTCGGACCGATGAAGGACTTGTATTTCGTTTCCTTCGTCTGAACATCGCGGAAATAATCCCACGCCTGCTTGATCAGGTCAGGTTTTGTCAGCAGATCGACCACAGTCATCGCCATAGCTTTTGCACCAGCCGTTACACCCTTATGAGCAATCGGTGTCGCCATCGCAATCGCGTCGGTCCAGTTGTGGCCGGGCAGATTCGGAATATTGGCCGGATAACGTAGTGTGATGGTTGGAACGTTCCACGAGATATCGCCGATGTCGTCAGAGCCGCCTCCTGTATTAGCTTCCGGACGGACCGGTTCGCCTAGCCTGCCGACGTTTGTCGATAATCCGCGATCGGGAACGCCAATCTCTTTTTGCAGGGCTTTTGCCAGAGTTTGGTCGGCATCGCTCCATTGTGGCATGCCTACTTTCTGGATGTTCTTGTAGGTTGTTTCGGCAATCACTTTATTGAAGTGCTGCGGCCACGCTGAGCCTATAATCCGATATTTCATTGTCGTGCCGGTCATCATCGCGGCGCCCTGCGCCATTGTATTTCCGGTCTCCCACAATTCCTGAATGTGCGGATAATCAGTCTCGCGGAAGTAATACCAGACTGAAGCTCTTGAAGGAACCACGTTCGGTTGATCTCCTCCATCCGTAATTACATAGTGAGATCGTTGAGAAAGCCGTAGATGCTCGCGTTTGAAGTTCCATCCGACGTCCATCAATTCAACTGCATCCAGTGCACTCTTGCCGCGCCACGGCGCGCCCGCGGCATGCGCGCTTTCGCCGGAGAATGTGTATTCGACTGAGACTAGCCCGGTTCCCGCGGCGTCGCCCCACGAAACGCCAAAATTACTTGCTACGTGTGTGAAGAGAACGACATCAACATCCTTGAAAAAACCATCGCGAACGTAAAATGCCTTTGATCCCAGTTCTTCTTCCGCTACGCCCGGCCACAATTTAATGGTTCCGGAAAGCTTCTCTTTTTCCATTAAATGCTTTACCGCAATCGCGGCCGTGATGTTAAGAGGAACTCCGGAATTGTGGCCTTCACCGTGACCAGGCGCTCCCTCGATTATCGGATCGTGATATGCAACGCCGGGTTTCTGCGAAGCCTGTGGAATGCAGTCGATGTCGGAACCAAGGGCAATCACCGGTTTGCCACTGCCCCATGACGCCATCCAGGCTGTAGGAATTCCGGCGATGCCACGCTCGACTTTAAAGCCTTCTTTTTCCAGAATGCCGCTAAGATATTTTGACGTTTCGTATTCCTGAAATCCAAGCTCTCCGTAGCTGAAGACCTGGTCAACCATTACCTGGGTCTGCTTTCGCATCGATTCGACTTCATTGGCGACCTGATCTTTGTACTTATCAGCAGGGTCAGGTTGCTGCCGGGCGTTTGAGCTTGAAAAAGCAAGCAGTCCAATTGCCAGACACATCAAAATTGATAGGGCCTTGCGTAACGTGATCATCACCAGCATCCTCCTTGTACCTGATAGCCTTGGATTGTCGAGAGTCGTATTCTTAATGCTCAGCGTTCTGTTGTCGCGTGTGAACCCAGCCATTGCGCGCGAAACTTCTTTATTGCATCGGTAACAGGTTTGTTTTCCGATTCATAGGAAACTATTTCCAGTTGCGGATCTTCAGTGAGCACAAGCGTTGCGCTCTTGTGTTCGCCTCGCTGTACGAATTCGATCTTGATTGAATCGCCTGGTTTGTGTGCGTCAACAATTTTCTGTGCGTCGTCCGCTTTTGTTATCGGCTGACCATCCAGCGAAGTAATTATGTCGTCGTGATCGAGCCCAGCTTTGTAAAGCGGGCCGCCAATCAGCGTCGGATTCTTAACAACCACTCCTGATTGATTATCCCCCAATTCAGAGTCGAGCCAAACCTTTCCCGGTTTCGCCTTGCGAAGGTCATAGCCAGCGTGCGCCAGCAACGGCCCAAAATCAGGCACGGCTTTGCCGTCGATGTAACGCTGAAAGAAATCCTGCGCGAATTTTGGATCGCTCGTAACTTTTGCCAGCGCGGTTTTCAGATCATTCAGAGTATAAGGTTTCATTACCTTGCCGTACATTTGCCACAAGGTGCGCATGTAATCGTCGAGAGTAATATTTTGATATTCAGTCCGAAGCGACAGGTCAAGGCCGAGGGCTATAATGCTTCCCCAGGTGTAGTACGAAATCAATGTGTTCTGCACATTGGTCGTGTCTTTTGAGACGCCACCGTCAAAGAAAACCGATTGCTGGCTCATTCCCACCGGGCTGAAGAACTGTCGTCCTGGCGAATTGATTACGTTGCTGATGGAAAAGCCGAGCTGACTCAGAAATTGGTCTTCGGTCAGAAATCCCGCGCGGCGGAGCGAAAGCGGTCCGTAGTATTGAGTGAAACCTTCGGCAAGCCACAACTCGCCCGACATATTGGCGCGTTCGTAATCGAATGGCTCCAGTGCCACCGGTCTTAACCGCTTCACATTCCAGGAGTGAAAAAATTCATGCGCCGCTGTTCCCAGATTCCTCTGGACGCCGCCTCGTCGCCCGTTTCCCGCTCGATCCCCGATGCTGGATGGATTTGTCAGAGAAGTGGAGTTTCGGTGCTCCATGCCATCGCTGAACACATACGGCATATAGCAAGCAATAAAGGTATAGCTGCCGTAATCGTACGGAGCTGGCTCGCCAAATACAGCTATCTCTTCCGGAACGATCTTCTTCAGCATCTCGACGTAATCATCCACTTCCTTATCCGTTGCGGTGTCGTGAATAGCCAGGCGATACGTGTAGGTTTTACCGGCCCAATTCAGTTTCCATTCGCGCAATCTGAAATTGCTGAGCTCTGTAATCGAATCCATGAAGTACTGAAAATCCGGAGCGGTAAAAGTGTAGCGATCGTTTGTGGGAACCAACTGAGTAGCCACTTTCCAGTCAGAAACGGCCGGTCTGAAGGTGATTCTGACAGGCGCTTTATCGAAGCCGCGGGCCCACATAAACGTTGCTGGCATATTCAAATGTGCATGAGTGTTGTCTATGCCGCTGTAGGTTCCGCTGGCGTAATCCGCAAAAAGCGTATAGGTGACAGTTACTTCGCCCCGGTGTTCCGGGACATCCCATTGATAAGGGTTCGGATGGGTTACGGTAAGGGCGGCGCCGTTTTCACCGAATGCTTTTACGTTATAGACATTCTTGGCGAATTCGGTCAATGCATAACGGCCAGGAGATGAACGGCTCATCCGCACTTCCAGAGGTTTTCCGACAGGAGCTCCGCTGAACGTTACGCTGACTTCTGCCTCGTGATGAACGGCATTTGGGAAAGAGATTATGTAATCGACTTTTGTCTGGGCTGACGCTACGCCCGACAACAAGATGAAGAAAAGAAACAGTGCGAACGGGTACAGGAGGTTGCCTGATCGGTTAAAGCGGACGGGTAGCATAACCTGTTCTCTTTCTCGCTATTCGTGTAGATGCATTTTCCGGAAAACGCTCTGACAGCAACCTGCAGCAGTTGCCTTGGGAGTGATAAATTACAACCGTTTTTGTTTAGAAGCAAGAATCCTGTGGATCCTGGGAGCGCAGGCATCCTGCCTGCATGAGTTCAGGAGGCGCGCATTAATTGCTACTATCACTCAATCAACCCATGCAGGCAAGATACCTGCGCTCCCAGGACGAGCTTGACGACGACTATCATATCGATATAGATATGTTGCGCACTCCGACTCGCTACATTATTCGATTCATAAAACACTGGAGGCTGCCTTGATCAAACGGCTAATCATATTCGTAATCCTTCTGTTCTCCTTTCTATTAGGAGTTGCGTCGTCCGAAGGCTCCGGCCAGGACGCGCCTAAACCGGCGGTTTATGAGGTCTACGCGCTCAGTTATGGATCCTATCTCAATTTTCCCGTCTCGGGATTAATCGCCGGAGCTGACAAGTCGCGCAGATTGGACCTTGCTTTGATGGTATGGTTGCTGAAAGGATCGAACGGTCGCAACATACTCGTCGACACTGGTTTTTACCGTACGAAGTTTGTTAAGCCGGAACAGCTAAAGGATTTCATAAAGGTCTCTGACGCAGTAGCGAAAACCGGTGTTAAACCCGAAGAAATCACCGACATTATCATCTCGCATATGCACTGGGATCACGCCGGGAGCATGGATCAATTCCCCAAAGCGAGAGTCTGGGTCCAAAAAGACGAATATGCATATTACACGGCCGCGGCGTGGCAACAAGGCGGCAAGTCAGGCGGTATCGATCCTGAGGACGTAATGTCAATCGTGAAACGCAATACCGACAAGCTGGTTACGCTGGTCGATGGCGACAAAGAGATCATCGACGGCGTCAGCGTTTATATAGGCGGGCGCCATACATACCAGTCGCAGTACGCGAGCGCTCGAACCAGATCGGGCACAGTTGTTCTTGCTTCTGACAACATGTATCTCTACGAGAATCTCGACAAACACCTGCCGATTTCGCAGACATTTGATGCCGATTCAAATCTGAAGGCCCAGGACCGAATGAAGCAGATTGCTTCGAAACCGGAGCTGATCGTGCCCGGCCACGACCCCGAGGTCTTCGTCAGATTTCCGAGGCCTGGGAATGGAGTCGCTCGGATTGATTAACACTCTGATTGCTCTCGCCGATAACTTCGGGTAAAAAGAGAATCAGAGCAAATGATCCTCAACACTCTTCTCGAATATTTCTCTCGTTATGGCTATTGGGTAGTCTTTTTCGGGGTAATGCTGGAAAACGCCGGTGTTCCGATTCCCGGCGAAACCATCTTGTTGGCCGCGGGTTTTTTTGCTTATCTCGGACATTTCAATACCGCTATCGTTATGGTCGTTGCCGCCCTGGGTGCGATGGTCGGTGACAACACCGGATATGTGGTTGGCCGGAAACTGGGACGCGCCGCCCTGGAACGATATGGCCGTCGAATAGGACTGACTTCGGCATTGTTATCACGGTTTGACCGTTTCTTTGCGCGAAACGGTAACCGAACGATTTTGTTTGCCCGCTTCATCACCGGATTGCGTGTATTTGCCGCGTTGCTTGCCGGAGCGGCGAAAATGGAGTGGCGACATTTTCTCTTTTACAACACGGCCGGAGCGGTGATCTGGGCAATCGTAATCACCCTTGTAGGCTATTTCTTTGGCAAAAGCTGGGACTTGCTGGAGAAATGGGTGAGAGGCGCAGGACTGATCGCGCTAATCGTCGTTGTTATTGCCCTGATCATCATGGCTATTCGTAAAAGGCGTCAACCCAGGGCGCCGGAAGGGTCGGCCGATGAATAGTCATCATTAATTGCTCCGGCATGCAGAATTGTATATGCTGTGATTCGGTGAGTTGATAGCGATTGAGAGGCGCTTTGTAAGAAGAACAAGGTTTGTGCTATGGAAAAATTGATTGTTGATACTGACGGAAAGCTCACGATTCCGCCCGAGATCATCAAAAAGCGTGGTCTACAGCCGGGTGATGAATTGTCATTAATAGAATCAGATGAGGGGTTGCTTGTTTACCAGGGTGGAGTCGATGAAAAGACGCGCTCCTGGTGGAACAGCCTGACCCAAGACCAGCGTCAGATGGCCGAATTGGAGGCAAGAAGATATGAAAGTCTCAGCGAAGAAGAGAAGAATCGTATGTGGAGCGATGACGTAGAATCGACTGAGACTGAAACTGAAGGTGACGAGATTGACCTCCGGGCCAAATAGCGTTCTGTTTGATAAAGGCGTAATCCGCCGAGTATACGAGCGACGCGTTAGACTTGCCGCCGGGAACCCTCCTACAATACTCCAAATCGAGGCTTCCAATTGTTATGCGCGGATTTGCAAATTAACCGACCGCCTATACATAACCGAACAGACCTCGAATATCTTACGTCTACGGCCTAAAATTTTTGCTGAGCCTTTTCTTGCTGACCTGCAAAGCCTCAAAAAAGCTCGTTATCTTCGACGTTGGGCAAGACGATTGAAAGACTTTTCGTTCTCACCTGAAGACGCCATTATTTTAGCCTATGGGAGTTTCGGCTTTGATTTGGAAAAACAAACTGTAGGCGTCGATATGATCGTGACAACAGACCAGGGTCTGGAGAAAAACTATTTTCGAAATTTTGATCAGATCGAGAAACGGTTTAAAGATATGATTCTGAATTTGCCCGAACCCTATAAAGATCTTCGGTTACCACGCGTCATTACCACGGCAACTGTTTTGACCGGTATTTGAAATCAAACGCTTTACGCGACTAAATCAGATCAATCAATGTGGTACGATTTGAAGTTAGTAGTCCCGCCTTCAGGTGGAAGATTTTAAGGTTCAGTCTGAACGCGGTATTACGAACCGGTGTGCTATTATTGGTTGGTTCAGTTTAGGATCAACTCGCAATATTCCAGAGATAATTAATGAAGTTTTCACGTTTGATGAGACTGGTGTGGCTTGTTGTCATTCTGGCCGCGCCTGGCTCTCTGCTTGCCAAAACAGCAGCTAATCCGTCAGAGACTACTTATAAGATAACAATACCTGATCCCGGCAGGCACATCTTTCATGTCGCAATGCGAGTGAACAATCCTGGCACGAATCTTCTGGTGAAGATGCCGATGTGGATGCAGGCTATCTACGAATTCCATAACTATGCCGAGCAAGTTCAGGATATCAAGGCTCACGACAGCAGCGGAGCTTCGATTGAGATAACTGCCGTCGACAATCACACATGGAGGATCTCCCCGAAAACGGGTCCGATTGTGATTGATTACGATCTCGACGTTAGCGACAAACACAAATTGTCCGGAAAAAGCTATCTTGAGAAGCAGTCAGGTGTAATCAACGGCGGAGCTTTCTTTCTCTACACACCCGATACTCGACGCAAGCCGTCGACGGTTACCATTATATTGCCGAAAGGCTGGTCTGCTGCCGCAGCGCTCGACAGCGAACCCAGCAGCGCGCCCGATACGATCTCATTTGATGCTAAAGATTATGATGAGCTGACGGATAGTCCGATTATTCTTGGTCAATTCAAACGGACAGATTTTACGCTGCAGTCGATTCCTTTTTCAGTCATTACTGATGCCCACATAGCCCACAATCGCAATGAGATTGTTGAATCGGCGAAACAGATTGCGGCTCGCGAAGTTGAGTTTTTCGGCGGCGCGCCGTTCGATCGATATATCTTCATGTATTACTCGACCAAGGATCCGTCAGGCGGTGGCTACCGAACGTCGTTAGTTGGAACCGAGCATCTGAAATCGACGATTATTACAGTCGATCCTGATTTTGATGTCAGTCCAGCTTCGACGACGATTTATCGGTCGGCGACCGCGCACGAGTTATTCCACGCCTGGAACGTGAAAGCCGTCAGACCTGTAGCCCTGAACTACCCTGACTTTGATATCGCACCCGCCGTGCAATCGTTGTGGTTGCTGGAAGGATTCACCGAGTATTACGCTCAGAAGTTCATGTTTCAATTATACGATAATGGCAGGTACGCGTCATTCTATGACGACATCAGCGAATATCTGCAAGAGGCGCAGTATGCTGTCAGCTTAACTCGCCTGAGCCTGAACGCGCCCCTTGAGTCGGTGGAAGAATTCACGAAGCTATACTCAAAGGGAACAATCACCGGCCTATTGCTGGATCTGAAACTGCGACAGATGACACATAACCGGTACGGTCTTGATGATTTTATGAGGCATCTTTGGCAGCGATATGGCCGCAATCGAACTCCTTACAACGAAACGGATCTGCTGCCAATATTGAATTCAGTCGGAGACGGCGATCTCAGCGAATATTATAAGAAATATATAACCGGAATGGACCCGCTGCCACTAAACGAGTATCTCGCTATTGGTGGATGGAAGGTTGACGGGCTTGAAGTCAAATCTCCATACATCGGATGGCAGCTTGACGAAGCCTTCACCGTTGTTGATCTCGATCATAACGGAAACGCGGCGAGAGCCGGAGTTAAAATCGGCGACAAACTGGTCGGATTTGAAAAAAACGAAGTCAACGTTCAAACCATGAACAGGTTTATCGACAAATTTTCAGATAGCAGCACTGTGTCCTGTACGGTAGAGCGAAATGGCGATCGCATCAATATCCAGATCAGACCCATTGAAACTTTGCTGTTGAAGCCCGCAATGGTCGAGTTGTCGAACTCATCGCCAGTCCAGATTGAAACCCGTCGCGCTGTGCTGTCGGCAACAAACGGGAACTGAATTCAGGGTTTTTTAACTGCCTGATTCGTTGAGGAATCTGTCGATTTTGTCTCCGATTTTGCGGGTGGCGCCGCTGCCTTTGGATCATAAGATACGACTTCCACTGTTCCCAGTTTGGCCAGACTCTCCTTCAACTCGCTTGCCGGACCAACGGCCACAATCACCATCGCGTCAGGATGCAATAGATTCGTCGCCGCCTTTCGCACCTGATCCGGGGTCACCGCGGCCATCCTGGATTTATAGTTGATTATGTAATCGCGACCAAGCGAGTAAATCTCGAGTTCAGCCAATCGCTCTGCCAATTGAGCGTTAGTTTCCAGTTTCAGATCGTAGGTGCTGATGAAGTGATCCTTTGCGGCTTCGACCTCGGTGTTTGTCAGACCCTGTGCGTGCGCTTCGCTTATAACTTTGACTGTTTCCGCCGCAGCGTCGCCCGCATTTTTCGTCGGCACCTGCGCGGTAATCAGCAATGGACCTGGTATTCTCAACGCTTCCAGATCGCTGTGAATGTCGCGGCTGTAATAGTGTTCTTCGCTAACTCGCTTGGATAGTCGTGACGATGCGCTGCCTCCGATTACGTAGTTCAGGACACTCGCGGGAAAATAATCTTCACTGGTTCGCGCAATACCTGTTTGCCCGATGGCCAGGTAACTTTGACTGCCAGTGGGGCGATCGACAATATAGATGCTGGTTTTTGATGGCGGTTCCGGTGGCGTAAACGAAGCTGGAATCACATCCCCTTTCAGCAATTGACCGAGCGCGGAACGCGTTGCCGCTATGACATAGTCGCGCCCGACGTTGCCCACCACCACGAGAGAGGAATTATTGGCAATATAAAATCGCTTATAAAAAGAGATGACATCAGCGAGATTTAAGTTAGCTATTGATTGAGGCGTTCCGTCTATTGTGTGACCTAACGGATAGCGTGGGTACAATTTCGCGGCCAGAACGTCACCAGCGAGTTCTGCTGGTGTCTTGTTTATCTGTTGCAGCCGAGCTATTCGATCCGCTTTGGCTTTTTCGAAAGAGGCTTTTTCGAATTTAGGATAATTGATCAGCCTGCCGATCAAATCCAGTATCACAGGCAGATCGTCCGGCTTCATTGTGGCGGTGATCGTCGTTCTGTCCCACTCGGTCGTGAACTTGAAGTCAGGCGCGGCTGAATCGATTGTTTGCGCAATCGTGGTTGGCGCAATGCCAAGCGTTCCGCCGTTCATTATTAGATCGGAAACCATGCTTGCCAAACCCGCTTTGTCGATGACATCGAACATAGCTCCAGTTCGAACGGTAAAATTAATAGCGACATTGTTGGTTGTAGGTCGCTCCACAATGACCATCTGCAAACCATTGAGAAGCCCATCCCTTACCGGCGGCGGAAAGCTTGGTTGTAACACCGCAGACGGAGTCTGCGTCTGACCGAACGCAGTGAAAATTAACAGAAATATGATTAATACTGAAAAAGAAGCCCGCGTCACTTGGAATCCTCCAGAAGATCGATCTGAACCGTAAAGATTACAGGGCAAATTGCTTGAATGCCAGAAAACCTGATTAAAGAATTTGCAGAATCGCTTAACGCCTCACGGGCACTATTGTCACCGCTGTGCGATTATCATCCACCAAATATTTGTTTGCGACACGGCGAATATCCGCCGCCGTCACAGCCAGCATCGCACGCATGGCATCGTCGGCTCCAGACAGATCGCCTGTGCTCAGAAAACCTCTTGCAATGACAAAAGCGCGACCGTCAATTGTATCGTTCTGTTCTCGATATTGCGCCGTCAGAAAGCGCTTTGCCGTGGTTAATTCCTGTTCATCGATGGCAGACTGTTTCAGTTTTGTTATCTCGTCGGAAATGAACGTCTCTGATTGCCAGATGGAGTAAAACGGCGATGGGGGCTCTTCAAGATAAATCGAGAAGAGGGAATTTCCCCCGCTTGCCTTTGCGGCTTCCAAACTGGCGTCCACAACGTTTGCCCGGTAATCGTGAGAGGCGCGATCCATGAACCGAATTTGTAACCTCGAAGATTTTTCGCCGCCCAATATTATTCCCAGCAGTTTTAAACTGGCTAAATCACTATTATCAATCTGAAATTTGTAGCCGATTGACAGCGCTTCATCTCGCGTTGGCAGTTTAATGTCCAATCGCTTCAGAGGATTTTGAACGTTAGCACCAGGACCGGTTGTATTTTCGCGCATACCCGACGTGACTTTAACCGTCGGGACTCTCGCTGCCTGGTCGCCAGGAATTTTTTCAGCGTGTCGATGACCGAACCAGCGCTTAACCACAATGTTTACATAGTCGGGTTCAAAATCACCGGCTATAACAACAACCAGGTTGTCCGGAGATCCTGCCCGCGAAACAAATTCGGCGAGGGCGGTTTCGTTCAGGCTTGTGACTCCTTCTTCATCATTCCAGAAAGACCTTGCGTGCTGATCTCTAAAAGCGGTGTTATAGATTTGATTTATTGCCACGGTCCTGAGCGTTTCGTCTGGGACCAAATTGGTGGACTCGCGCATTGTCGCTATCTTTTTCAGGGTTGGAAATTCGGTTCTGACTTGGGAGATGGTCGCGAATTTACTGGCGCGCTCTATCATCGAATCGAACTTGTCCATCGAGCCGCGCAGCAATAATCCAACAAAATCTCTGCTGATAATTGAGCGAGCTTCGTCGCCGCCGTCCAGAACAATGCCACCATCGGTGTTATATTGGCTTGCGCCGGGTACGTTCGCATAAGCGGCAAGGAACGCGCTCCCCTGTGCATCGAAAAGCTCATCGCCCGTTCCAAGTCTACTATAAACCTGGCACGAAATTACAGGCGCGCTATGATCCTCAATCAATATGACGGTTGTTCCATTTTCCAGGATCGTTTTAACCGGAGCGGGCGTGTTTCCATCAACCAGTGTTCGCGTCCGAACGGGTACAACCAGAACCAGCGAAATGAGGAGTATAACAGCCAGCTTTTGCAAGAATGAAACAAACCCCCGGAGCGAAACGTTAGGATTACAAGATCGCTATTGACCGTAAGTTTATCTGAAAGGGATGAAAGGCCAAAGTTAAAAGCGTTGAGAGACTCTGGGGATATTTACCGCTATATGCGTGCTATAATTACATATTAAAGCTTTAGTTGGAGAGGTTATGTTCTGCCCGAAATGCGGCAAGGATAATTACGAGCAGGTAAGATTATGCAAATCGTGCGGCGCCGATCTGGCGCCGGTGCACCTGGCCATCGAAGGTCGTCTGCCTGATCTCAGCACGATTATGACCGAGGAAAAGCGCCGACGGATGCTGCATCGCGGAATTATCAGCACGATCACCGGGGGAGGCTTTCTGCTGGTGTTGCTCTGGTGGCTCGTTTTTGCCAGTCATATTTTAGGCGGAGCGCTGAGCGTGGCAGCCGTAACGGTTTTCGCGCTTCTGGCGGTACCGCTGCTCGCATACGGGATCGGTTCATTGATCAGCGGTCGATTTGTTTACAGCCGACAGGCTCTAGATTATTCGCAGCGGTTTGACGTAGTGAGGGAAATGCTGGAGGCGCAGCGAACCGACGAGCTGCCGTCGTCGTTCCCGCCGAGCGTTACTCAGGAATTAGTCGACGCCACACGCCGTCCGGTTGAACGCGAACAACATTAATTTCAGGAGACGCCGATGTTCTGTCCAAAATGCGCAAATCAATCAAACGACGACCAGAGGTTTTGCAAGGTCTGTGGGACAAATCTGATGTCCGTCAACCAGGCTTTGCACGATCCTCGTAGTCTGGTGACGGAGCAGGAATGGAAGCGGATGCGTAAAAAAGGCAAAGATTTGTCTGATGCGGCCTTTGACGCGGCCTGGCGACGCGCGGGATCGGCGATCGAGGGACCTAAAGATTCGATAGCATACCGCCTGTCGCAGAAGATGATGCAGGGCGGAATTATCACGTCCTGCATCGGTATAGGCGTCACAATTTTTTTCTATTTTCTGTTTGGCGCTCTTGCCAGCACGGAACATGATCCTCAGAGCGCTGCTGTTTTACGGGTGCTGTGGAGCGTAGGCGTCGTGCCATTATTTGTGGGAATAGGTCTGTTTCTGGGCGGTTATTTTATTTTTCGACCAAAGAAGCATCAAGACGAAATTGAAACGCGCACTGCCCCTTCGATATCAACCGCTCAGCAACAGGCGTTGCCGGAGCAAAGAAGCGACGTGTTCGCCCCGAGTGTGACTGAACACACGACGCGTCATCTTT
>DASRDY010000041.1:0-19277 GCA_035652355.1 Blastocatellia bacterium | reverse complement strand
AACGAGCTCGACTCGAAGTAGTCGCCAGCAACCTGGCGAATTCGAATACGACTCGGACACCTGAGGGCGGTCCCTACAAACGTCGTGATGTTGTGTTTAGCGTTACTGATATAGGGTCGGAATTTTCATCGGAGCTCGACCGCGCTGCAAAAGGCGTCGAGATCAACGAGATAAGACCGGACAATTCACCGCCTGTCAGACAATACAATCCAGGTCA
Source organism: Blastocatellia bacterium (assembly GCA_035652355.1). GTDB lineage: Bacteria > Acidobacteriota > Blastocatellia > DASRDY01 > DASRDY01 > DASRDY01. Next base: position 19,060 of record DASRDY010000041.1, on the reverse strand, counting down.
TCCGGACGCCGACGCGCAAGGGTATGTTCTTATGCCGAATATCAACCCGATCGAAGAAACGGTGAACATGATGGGTGCAACCCGAGCTTATCAGTCGAACTTGACGGTCTTCAATTCCGTCAAGGATATGGTTCGTTCGACAATTGATATGTTAAAGAGTTAAGGAGTCCAGAGGAAAATCATGTCGAATCTAAATCTGATTGTTAATGGACTTGGTTCAGCAAATATTTCTCAGTTAACAAACACTGGCAATAAGCCTGCAGTCGGCGACAACACTTTTGGTGAATTGCTGACCAACGCGATTTCAGAAACGAACAAACTGCAGCAGCAATCGGCAGAGCAGGTGGAAAAGCTGATGACCGGTCAGGTTCAGGATGTTCATACCGCTCTGATCGCGGTGCAAAAGGCCGATCTGTCGTTCCAGATGATGATGCAGGTAAAAAATAAATTAATGGACGCCTATAACGAAGTCATGAAGATGTCGGTCTAGTGCTGACTCGCGCTGAAATCAAAACTGCAGAAAGATTTGTATGGCAAATATTCGCGACGCGGCAACACAAATAAAAGATTTAGGCGGCAAGTTTTCGCTGACGCAGAAGATTTCAATAGGTCTGGCGGCGCTGCTGGTTATCGGCATAATCGCCTACGCGGTTATGTCGGTTAATGGAACTGATTACAAACCATTGTTTTCCAATCTCAGCTCTGAAGACGCCGGGCGCATCGCCACAAAACTGAAGGACCAGAAGGTACCATATAAGGTTAGCGACGACGGCAGCACCGTTTACGTTCCATCGGACAGAGCGAATGAGCTTCGCATCCAGATGGCCAGCGAAGGTTTGCCGCAGTCATCGCGTATCGGGTTCGAGCTCTTCGATCAGAACAGTTTCGGCACCACTGAATTCAGCGAACAGGTTAAGTATCAGCGCGCTCTTGAAGGTGAGTTGGAGAGGACCATCGGATCGTTAGCCGAAGTCGAACGCGTGCGCGTTCATATCGTTCTGCCCCGCGAATCCTTTTTTAAGGATAAAGAGAACAAAGCCAAAGCATCCGTGATCCTGAAGCTTCGTTCGAACTTGCGGTTGTCTGATTCCAGCGTTGCCGGTGTTGTTCATCTCGTTGCTGGCTCGGTGGAAGGCCTTTCACCCGATCAGGTTTCAGTCGTCGATACCACGGGCCGAATGCTCGCTCGACCGGGAGAGCAGGACGGCGATCTAAGGCTGAGCTCTTCGCAGCTGGAAGTTCGCGAACGCATGGAAAAAGAATTAAGCGGCCGTCTGATGTCATTGCTTGAACCGGTGGTTGGCACGGGAAAAGTCCGGGTCAGTGTTGCGGCGGATATGAATTTCGCCCGCAACGAAAAGCTTGAAGAGAAATTCGATCCCCAGGCTTCCGTAATTCGATCCGAGCAGAAAAGCGACGAACGCGACTCGAAAGACTCCAGCAAGAGCGTAACGAGCGGGGTTGCCGGCACTCGCTCTAATCAGCCGCTGACTCCAGATAACCAGAATCCTCCAAGTCAGACCAAGACCGATACTACCACGCCCGAGCATATGCGAACTACGCAGGCAACGAACTACGAGGTAACCCACACGACCACCCGAACGTTCGACCCGGCCGGAGATATCAAACGCCTATCGGTTTCAGTGATAGTTGATAACGCCAGTAAACCCGGCGCGGCCGGTGCCAGACCGGATTCGATAAAGCGATCGCAGGAAGAGATGGACCAGATCAAACAGGCCGTTCTTGGCGCGGTCGGTTTGGACGAAAAACGCGGAGACCAGGTTGTAGTCCAGAATATTCCATTCGATAACGGTATCGAGGATGTTCCGGCCACAGCGCAGGCTTCATTAGTAAAGAAACTGACGCAGGATCCTGAAACAATAAAATCGATTTTACATTACGTCGTACCGGTGATCCTGGTTCTTTTGGCTTACCTGCTGATCGGACGTCCAGTTCTTAAAGCTGTTTCTGCTCGATCTGAACTCAGGAGAGGCGAGACCGCCAAAGGTGCGTTGACCAGCGGATCGCCGATCAGTCCTAACAGTCCGCTCGCCGGGGTTGATATTCCTCGCACGGTTCGCGAGCTCGAGGCCGAGCTAAAGCTTGTTCCGCAATCGGAGTCGAACCAGATCGTCAAGGCGGACATTATTCGCGCTCGGTTGCGCGAGAAGATCCAGAAAGAGCCTGAGGCTGTAGCACAACTGGTAAGGGCGTTGTTGCGCGAAGGAGTATAAGGGAGACCATTGAATATGGCGACTGCAACTGTACCGACGATTATGAGTGGTTTGCGCAAAGCGGCATTGTTAATGATTGTTCTTGGTGATGAGTACTCCAGCCAGATATTCAAGCATCTGTCCGAGCAGGAGATCCACCAGATAGTCCAGGACATATCTACAGTGGAGGCCGTCAGTTCGCATCAGGCGGAATCGATTCTCGAAGAATTTCACCATATGATGCAGGCCCGCGATTTCGTGATGCAGGGCGGCACGGATTACGCGAAAAAGGTTCTGGAAAGAACTTTCGGAGTTGAGAGCGGTCGCAGCGTCTTTAATGAAATAGTCCGCGCCGTGGAATCGTCATCCGGTCTTTCTACTTTGCAGAAAGCAGATCCGCGTCAGCTTTGCCGTGTCGTTCAGAACGAGCATCCCCAAACCATCGCGTTGATTCTTGCTCACCTTCCCGCGCATGCTGCGGTGGGAATGCTTCAGTCACTCCCGGAAGGCGCAAGAGCCGAAGTCCTGATTCGATTGGCGACTCTTGAAGATATTTCACAGGACGTTCTTCAGCGAATCTCTGTTGTTCTGGATCAAAAACTGAAAACCGTCGGAACGGATAATCGAGAATCTGTCGGTGGAAGCCGGGCAGTTGCGGAAATCTTCAACCGAATGGACCGCGAGGAGGCTCGCGTAATTCTGGAAAAAATCGGCGACGAAGATTCCGACCTGGCAATGTCGATCCGCAACAACATGGTCGTCTTTGAGGATCTGTTGATGGTCGACGACAACAGCATCAAGGAATTGATTTCCCGCGCCGACCGGAAACTGCTGGCTACTTCTTTGAAGGGGACAACCAGCGAATTGCGCCAAAGATTCTTCAGCAATATGTCAGCCAAAGCAGGAGAGCTGTTGCGTGAAGAAATGGATTATCTAGGCGCCATTCGTGTTCGCGACGTTCAAACAGCCCAGAAGGAAGTTATGGAAGTGGCGCGCGAGCTCGAAGATGAAGGATTGTTGAGTTTTGGCGGAGGTGCAAGCGATGAGTATGTCAGCTAGGATTATTCGAGATGCCGGGAATCCGCCGGCATTCACGCCGATAGAGTTCCCTGAACACAATGCGGGACCCGCTTCCGGCACTTCCCACATAAGACGCACAACGCCGAGAATCTCCGACCGACAAACTTCAACGGACAAAGGTGGACTGGTTGCCAGTGCACGGGCGCAGGCGGAAATCATAATTGCCGAAGCCAACGAACAGGCCGACAACATTGAAAAGAAAGCCTATGAACAAGGGTACCGGGCCGGACAGGAAACGGCAATCGCTGCAAATGAAGAACGGCTGAGGCAGATCAAAGCAGAATATCAAAATTCAATTTTGCAGCTCAGCCAGTTACGCGAAGAGATCAGCACTCACTGTGAACAGGATCTTATAAAGCTGGTTTATGAGATCGCAAAGCGCGTAGTCCACCGTGAAGTCAGCATCGACCGCGAAATCGTAGTCACAATGATTCGCGTGGCGTTGCAACGAATCAGCAGCGACACAGTCGCGACCGTTCACGTTCATCAGGACGATTTTAATGCCATTGAATCCAGACGACACGAGTTCCTTTCAGGAGACAATGGAATCATCAATGTCGTTTCGGATCGGTCGATTTCGCGCGGCGGATGTTTAATCGAGACTAAATTCGGCCAAGTCGATGCCCGTATTGAAGAGCAGTTCAAGGAGATCGAGCGCGCCTTTTCAGGGCTTGTATAAGCTTCGCCTATGTTCAAAAAATACTTTCAGGCATTAGGAGACATTGAGACGATACGCTCGACCGGCTCTGTGAAAAAGGCCGTTGGACTTGTCATTGAGTCGCAAGGTCCCCCTGTTAGTGTCGGCGAGATTTGCCACATCGAAAGTGAGCGCGGGCAAAGCCTGATGCCAGTCGAAGTGATTGGATTTCGGGACGAGGTGACGCTTTCAATGCCGCTCGGGGAATTGAAGGGTGTAAAGCTGGGCGACCGGGTTATCGCCAGCGGCAAATCGCCAAGCGCCGCAGTTGGCGCCGATCTGCTTGGTCGTGTGGTGAATTCGCTCTGCCAGCCTTTGGACGGTAAAGGTCCAATCCGATTTGAACAGGAATATTCGCTCCAGCCCGCCGCAATCAATCCGCTCTTGCGAGAAAACATAAAAGAGCCGCTGTCTACCGGAGTGCGAGCAATCGACGGATTGCTGACCTGCGGACAGGGACAACGTATTGGCATCTTTGGCGGAAGCGGCGTCGGTAAAAGCACACTGTTGGGAATGATGTCTCGCTACACGACTGCTGAAGTAAATGTGATTGCTCTGGTCGGCGAGCGAGGTCGTGAGGTTCGCAGCTTTATCGAGAACGACCTTGGTGAAGACGGATTGAGGCGATCTGTAGTAGTCGCATCGACATCAGATGACACTCCACTGATGCGTATTCGCGCAGCGCTGACGGCAACAAGCATCGCCGAATACTTTAAAGACAAGGGAAAGAACGTCCTGCTGATTATGGACTCAGTGACGCGTTTCGCCATGGCTTTGCGAGAAGTAGGGCTTGCCGCGGGCGAGCCGCCGTCGGCTCGCGGCTATACGCCGTCAGTTTTTTCGTTTCTGCCGCGGCTGCTCGAGCGAGCCGGAAATTTCAGCAACGCGGGAAGCATCACCGGATTCTACACGGTTTTGGTCGAAGGCGACGATATGAACGATCCGATCGCGGATACGATTCGCTCCATCCTCGATGGGCATATCGTTCTCTCGCGTGACCTGGCGATGAAAAATCATTATCCGTGTATAGACATCAATGCCAGCATCAGCCGATTAATGTCGAGTGTGGCTTCGAAACCTCACGCAAAAGCCGGCGGAAAATTACGAGAGTTGCTTGCGACCTATCGTTCCGCCGAGGATTTGATAAACATTGGCGCCTATTCAAAAGGGACCAATCCCAAGATCGATGCGGCTATCGAAAAACACGATCCGATAGCGAATTACCTTAAGCAACCGAGTGAGCAACCTGAAACGTTTAACGCAGCCGTCGACTCCCTCATAACGATGTTTTCAGAGCAGGAGATGAGCGCATAAGATGAAGAAGTTCAAATTCAATCTAGAACCAGTCCTGAAATATAAAAAGGCCCTGGAACGCGAACGCGAGTGGAAGCTGGGCGTCGCCAATCAGGAGCTGAGGGCTGCGCACGAAGAGCTGTCCGAGGCGAGAGCCAATCTTGATAAGACATATATGTCCATAGACGCTGGCAGTGCGGTCGATGTTTTTAGCGCGCAACTGCAGGAGCACTATCGCGAGCTCCTGGCAGCAGTCATAGAACAAAAGCGCAAAAACGTTGCTGCGTCACAAACCAAGTTCAATGATTGCAGGGTTGATCTGACCAGGGCATCGCAGGAAAAAGAAGTCATCGATACTTTAAAAGATAAGGCGGTGTCGGTGCATCGACTTGAGAATAACCGCGAGCAGCAGACGATGATCGATGAAATCAGCGCGCAGAAACAAGCCAGTCGTCCCAAAGGTGAAACGGAATGATGATTTCAAAATCTGAAGCGATAAAATCGGATACGCCGATACCCTCGCAAACACAAAAGCAAGATACCGGGGAGTCGGATTTTGAATCGTTGTTGAATCCTCGCGTTACTCAGAAAGATTCGCGGGACGACGGTCAAGCGGGCGACAAGATAAAACGGCAGGATAAAGGTAAGAACGATAGTAATGCCTCGGGTCTGACCTGTAGCTTAACAATGTTACCGGCTCCAATACCCGCTCCGATGCCAGCTAATTTTCCGTCGTTTAATTTTCAAAGCTTGACTGCGGATCAATCAAATCAAAAAGGGGAGTTGTCAGTTCAATCGATACCCCAGAATGTTGCCAGAGATGTTGACGTAACTGACGTTGATCAGTCAAAGCCGGAACAAACAGAGGATACCAAAAAGATCGACCCTAAATTATTGCTCGCGGAAATGGCGACAAAAGAGATCAATCCAAAAATCGAGGGCGGAGCCGCTTCGGTCAAACCCACGCAACAGGATGACGTAAAATCCGACGTCGCGAAAAATGTTCAGCCCGTGACATCTGCTGAGCAGGAAACGTCCGCAGACAAAAAGATAAACGCAGCGAGCAGCGACGTTTTATCCATCGAAGTCACGACGAACGGTGAAACGTCTGCTCCAGTCGCTCAGGTTACAAACGCCATCGAGCCAAACAAGGTAAATGCGACCGCAAGCAAAACCTCCACACCAGTTTTAACATCGAATGCTGATCAGAACCAAATTGCGGCGGTAAAACCATCTTCCGATACCGACGCCGCAAAGAATCAAACATCCGATCAGCAGAATCCATCGCAGAGCGATCTCGCCTCTGTAACCGCAGCAGCATCTAATGGCTCGAACGGCGTCAGGGCGAATCAAACAGACAACCATGCGGCGACTTTCGGGGCGCAACTTGATTCTTCGGCCAAGCGAAACACAGATCAGAAAATCGATGCATCAGGTGTTCATAACCTGACGACAAATATTTCCTCCGCAGCATCGAAAGATTTAGCAGGCCCGGTTCAAAGTAAGGAAAGTGTTTCCGCGACGCAGGTGATCGATCAACTGACTGCCAATGTAAAGCCGACCACAACGGAATTGAAGTTGGTACTGAATCCTGAAAACCTGGGACTCCTTCAGTTGAAGATTTCGTCCGCGAATGGACACATAGCCGCTTCGATTACGGCATCATCGGACGCCGTAAGGCAAGCCCTCGAGCACAATCTTCCGCAGCTTCATGCCGCGCTCGCTGAGCAAGGACTGAAGGTCAGCCACGTGTCGGTTGATACGCAGACATCGCAGTTTTCCCAATTCTCTTTCACGAGTGATGGATATGGTTCCGCCAATCAAGGACAGCCGCAGCAAAAGAGCTCATCGTTTACGCTAAGACCCGACGCGTCCTCAGAGCAACAAATAGACGCGCCCGTACATGCAGTCGTCTCAACAAGCCACTCCCTGAACATCATTGCCTAGTCGAAATCGTGGCGTGGACTTCAGTCCGCGCAAGGGAATTACCAACTTTATGGAAACCGCATACGGTCTTGCGCTGTATGCATTGGCATGTGAGTGCAGCGACTTGCGCGGACTGAAGTCCACGCCACGATTTTGCGGCCCGTTGATTGTCACTTGCCTAGCGCTCTGGGCAAGTCGTGCCCAGTGATCAAAACATCATTAACATCTCTCTTCTGTAAACGCTGTATTTGCAACAGAAATTTCGGCCGGATGAATTGGCACACAGTATGCAATGAACAGAGACGTCAAGTGCAGATTATATTGCACAGATCAGCAGTATAGGAGAGCAACAGTGCAAACCAACGCGATACTATCAGGATCCAATTCGATTGCTACGACGCCCAGCGCGTCGACCGCGAAAAGCAATTCTACTTCTTCACCGGGACTGGCAAACGAGCAGGAATTCCTGCAGTTGCTGGTGACACAGTTGGAGCATCAGGATCCTTTGCAACCGCAGGACAGCACGCAGTTCGTAGCACAACTTGCGCAGTTCAGCTCGCTGGAACAATTGATCAACATAAATCAGAACATTTCTACGCTCGTTGGTCAAAACGGCTCAACTACCAGCGCTACAACAAACGCCGTACGCAATTAATGGAGATTCCCAGGAGTAACTAAATGCCAAATACACTTTTTACCGCTATAACAGGTTTGAACGCCAATCAGAATGCCTTGGCCGTCATTGGAAATAATATTGCTAACAGCAATACAATCGGGTTCAAAGATGGACAAGCCCAGTTCGAAGACCTTTTGAGTCAGCAATTCACCAACACGATCAATGGCGCGGGACAGCCTTTTCAGATCGGGCTTGGAACTCGAATGAGCGGCGTTATGACCGACTTCAGTCAGGGCGCGTTACAACTGACCGGCACCGGAACAAATGCTTCGATCGTCGGCAGTGGGATGTTCATCGTTAAAGGCGGCCAGGGCACGGAATATACAAGAGCCGGCAACTTCAGTCTGGATCAGAATGGTTTTTTGATTAATCCCGAAGGCTTGCGTGTTCAGGGATTCACCAACAAAGACGCCAATGGGAACATAATTGTAGGTGGTTCAGTCAACGACCTTCAAATTCCTGTCGGGGTAACTTCAGCGCCTGCTGCTACAACATCGATTACTGCGCAAGCTAACCTTGATGCCAGCTCGTCGTCGGGCACAACGTTCAACATCGAAGGCCAGGTATTCGATTCGCTGGGTGGGGCGCACACGCTTTCTCTGAAATTTACTCGCGGTGCGTCAGGCAATAGCTGGGATTATACGACCAGCCTCGATGGCAATGCTGTCACGCCGGCCACAACAGGTACTATCACGTTCGACGCCAATGGCAATATTACGTCCCCGGCGCCAAATGGAGCGGGTTCGCCGCTTACCACCTTGACAATTCCGCCGCAAACTCTGGCCGATGGTGGATCCACCAGCGCAATCAGCCTGCAACTGGTCGACGCGACGGGCAAATCGAACATCACCGGATTTGATGCTCCATCGGCCACCACAACGATTACGCAGAACGGTTCGGCGTCCGGAACGTTAACAGGAATTACAATCGGCAGCGATGGTGTGATCAACGGCGCATTCACCAATGGACAAACCGTTGTTATGGGACAAATTGCCACAGCATCCTTCAACAATTACCAGGGTTTATTACATCAGGGGAATAATCTGTATTCAGCGACGTCTCAATCGGGAACGGCAACAGTAGGAGCGCCAGGAACAGGCCCCAGAGGCGCATTGACCGGAGCCGCTGTCGAGTCATCGAACGTCGATCTGCCGACAGAATTTTCAAATATGATTATTGCGCAGCGCGGATTCCAGGCAAATTCTCGAGTTATCACGACCACAGACCAGGTGCTTCAGGACATCATGGGCATAATTCGCTAATTGTTTAAGCTGGCAGTCCGTGGCATAATGCATTACATTGTGCCACGGATTTCAAAGTTTGCAACTATGTGTCACAGTGTCACACTTTGCGTTAAGCTCTTTCCAGTCTATTAATTAGCCTGTGACACCGGATGTGACAGAAGTGAATTTGGCCATCTGATGTCACAGCCCGATGAACACCTAGGTTCGTACAGGTCGGATTGAACTCGGTTTCCTAATACTCACGACCCACTCAATCTTAAACTCAACTTCCCGCCTCATTTCCGCCGCTCTCTTCTATGCGTTTTCCCTGGCGACGCAAAATCTTAAACAGCGATTGACCGGAACCCAAATATGGGCGCAAACTTACATCCATTGAAACTCAAATCTGAAACCTTTTCCCTTTTAATGCCACTGACTTGACGAATGAGAAATCGGTGGCAAGAAGGTAAGAGGAGCCGATGTTGGCGCAGGCGCGACTGCTGAGCAAAGTGGAAAGACGCAGCCCTGAAGACATACAGAGCATTGTCGCTCGCGCATGCGCAGGCGACGAAGCGGCTTTCCATGCGATCTTTAATCGCTATAGCAAACCGGTATTAAGCTTTATTTATCATCTGCTTAGCGATCGTAGCCGCGCCGAAGAGCTGATGCAGGAGACGTTCGTCAGGGCTTATCGAAACCTGGGAACAATGCGAGCGGATACGCAATTGTCTACCTGGCTGTTTGGAATTGCTCGGAATGTGGTGCGGGAAGCGGTGAAAGAAAAGTATAAGGAACAGCGCAAAGTCAGCCTGGACGAGCCAGTCAGTCAGGGGCTCGAAGACGCGCAACCGCTACAGGACGAGCGGCTGATTACCAGTGAGTTGCAAGCGGCAATTCAGAAGGCACTCTCAGGTTTGACAGAGGATTACAGAATAGTGTTTGTGCTTAAGGTATTGAAAGAGAAGAGTTACGAAGAAATTTCCGCGATAACGGGTGCTTCGGTTGGGAAGTTAAAGACAGACCTGCACCGCGCCAGACTGGAAATGAAAAAGAAGCTACAGCCCTATTTAAATGCGAGTTAGGGATGGCAAACGAGGGTTAAGGTTATGAAAAGCAACGAGTTTTTCGGCGACGAATTTTCGGCCATGCTGGAAGACTACCATTACGGCGAGCTGGATGATGTGACTGCCGCAAGGGTGATGGCTCACCTTCGCGGATGCAATCAATGTTCGTCGATGCTCGCCGGACTGGAACAAGAAAATAATATATATCAGGCGTATGCGGATACAACAGAGCGCAACCTCGAAATAACTCCTGCAATGTGGGAGAACGTGCGCTCTCGCATTGCAGAGGTTGCGCCGGATTCGCCGGGATTGTTCGCGCGGTTGCGCAATTCATTGTCATCAATGGGCGCGGCGGTTTTGCCGACTTCGCCGGTGATGCGTCAGGTGGCTTTCGCGGCCGTTATTATTGTGATATCGGTGACGGGAACATTATTAGCGGTTAAGTACTTTCAGAGTAATCAGTCACCGGGTCAAGAAGCTCATAATAGTGCTCCTCAACCTGCTCCGGCGCCGCAGGGAGCACCGAAACCGAATAACCCTCAAGATAAGACCGTTATTGCAGGTAATAGTGAGCCGAACCATGAAGAACCGGCACCAAAGAAGCGGCCTGAAAAGAACATTGATAAGAATCAGTTTGTTCCTGTCAATAACGTTAATGAAACGCATCCGAAGCTGACTCCGGATGAAATGGCTTTGGATCAGCGTATTCAGAAGCTTCGCCTGGAATACGTTGAAGCTATTGATTTACTGAACGCAAAGATCGACAAGAGAAAGTCAAAGCTCGATCCGAAGCTGGTGGCCGTATTCAATCGTAATCTGACTATTGTTAATGAGACAATAGCCGCAACGCGCAAAGCATATGAATCCAATCCGCGCGATGCAGAACTGGCGCAGTATATGTTGACCGCTTATTCAAAGAAGGTCGAATTGCTGCAGCAGATCGACACTGCCATCGGCGGTGAATAGTAGTAGCGCAAGTTTACCGACTTGCGCATCGCGTCGAAACCAGGCCGTTACCTTTCGACGTTTGAAATTGTTGAGCGGCGCAATCCGGCAGATTGCGCTACGAAAACGAGGCGCGAAATAATTAAGGCGGATGATCAAGATAAGGAAAAGCGCACTCCTTTGAATGACAGATGCCCCTTTTAAGGAGCACGGTAAAATGAAACGGTTGATAAGCATGATGTTGATTGCGATCACGGCCATTGGCACAGCAATGCCTCTGGTCGCAAGCGGCAATCAGAATTCCGACGGCGAGGAGTTCCACCAGCGATATGACCTTACCCCGGGCGCTATCGTCAGCGTCCGGAACATCAGCGGCAGAATCACAATCAAAGGATGGCGAAACAATTATGCAGACGTTTACGCCATCAAACGATCTCGCCGGGGATCTGCTGATGAGCTGAGCAGGGTGCATATCGATGTCACTAACTCCCCTTCGCGACTGGACATTAGAACCACATACGACCGCGGCCGCGGTAACGTCGAAGTTGAATATACGATCAGTGTTCCTATGTCAGTCAACCTTGATTCCGCGCATTCCACCAGCGGCGATGTTTCCGTCACGGAAATCTCTGGTTATGCCATTGCTGGCAGCACCAGCGGCGCTATCGAAGTGCGCGATATAGGCGATTATGCAAAAGCCGAATCGACCAGCGGTGACATCGAGGTCTCAGGAATCAAAGGCAATATTACCGCCTCATCGACCAGTGGCAACGTGCACGTCCGCGACGGCGGCGCGTCAAGAATAGGATCAAACAGCGGCGACCTGACCATTAGTAATATCAACGGGTCAGCAGACATACACACCCACAGCGGAGAAGTTTCGGCCGGCCAAATTCGCGGCAATTTTACCGCGGGAACATCAAGCGGCAACATCAGGGCCGATGATGTAACAGGCAATGTAAGACTGGAATCGATCAGCGGTGAAGTAACCGCTCAGAAAGTCACCGGATCGATCATCGCAACATCAGTCAGCGGCAAAGTCGAGGTAACCGGCGGCAACGATCTTATCGAGGTTCGTTCGACCAGTGATGACGTCATCGTCACTGGAGCAAAGGGACGAATCGAGGCTACCTCCACCAGCGGCAATGTGCGATTGGTGGATATTCAGAGCTCGGATGTGCAGGCGAGTTCAACCAGCAGTGACGTGCAGTACTCAGGCTCGCTGAACAGCGGAGGGTCGTATAGCTTCGATAGCTTGAGTGGCAATGTAAGGATGGTATTTCCACCGGACAATTGCGGCTTCACGTTATCAGCAAAGACATTCAGCGGGAACATAGATTCTGATTTCCCGATCAATATCACGCAAATGCGCCAGAACGGAACTGACCGGCGCATCGAAGGCACGGTCGGCGGTGGCTGCGCTCGAGTGAAGGCGTCCTCGTTTAGCGGAGACGTGCAAATCAGAAAAACCGGGAATTCCCGCGATCAGAATAAACGCAAGAAATAATTACGATGTGAGCAGTTTCTGGAGTTTACGATTTTACAGGTCTCTTTCAGGAGGAGTTATGGCGTTTCTTAAATCTTCAATCAGTTTGCTGGCGGTTGCGCTTGTTTGCGCGGCCGTTTCATTTGCAGTATATGGCAAAGGCCGCGTAGTTTCGCGAGATGGTTTCTCAGATGAAGAAGAAATCAACCAGTCATTCGCGCTTAGCAACGGTTCGCAGGTCAGAATCCACACTATCAACGGCACGGTCAAGGTTGACACCTGGGACCAGGCAAAGGCCGATATTCATATCGTTAAAAGGACAAATCGGGGGCCGGAAGAACTCAAGCGATTGGACGTGATTATCGACCATTCGTCAGACAGCCTGGAGATCAGAACGAATAAACAAAATGATGACGACGATATACAGGTCAATGTGACTGTTGAAGTAAAGTTGCCGCGTCAAATGAGCCTGAACGTTGGCGGCATCAATGGCAAAACCGACATCGGTCCCGTAAATGGAGTAGTCAGCGCGCATGGCATCAATGGTCACGTTTCTATCGCCCAGTCCAGCGAAGAGCTGAGCATAGATGGCATAAACGGATCTGTTACTGCTTCTCTCACTTCGCTCGGATCGAACGGAATTCGCATGAGCGGCATTAATGGGAGCATCACCATCGGAATCCCCGAAGACGCAAACGCTACAATTGACGTGACCGGCCACAACGGCGGGTTTAATTCAGACCTTCCTTTGTCATTCATTGGCGAGATGCGGCGCAACCAGACCCACGCGCAGCTCGGTTCGGGCGGATCGCCTATTCGTATGAGCGGCATCAACGGCGGCATCCATTTGAAGAAATCACAAAACGGAGCGATGTAAGGAAAAATCATGAAAAATATACGAATCTTCCTGTTTGCAACTCTGGCGATTATCGCGATGGTTTCCGCAACAATGATGTACGCACCGGCGGCGGCCGCGCAGTCGAATCGAAGTGAAGAGACATTCGAGCGCATTCTCCCACTCTCCTCCGGCGGCCAGTTCAGCGTCGAGAATTACAAAGGCAGGATCGAGATCATCGCTTCGAATCAGAACCAGGTCAAGGTTGATGTAAAGAAATACGTCGTCGGAAGCGAATCTTCGCGTCAGCGATGGATGCGCGATGTCACCGTCGATTTTACTCAATCATCAAACCATGCTGGCGTCAGAGTACGTTATCCGAATCACAATTGCGCATTCTTCTGCGATGATAACGATATTGACGAATCCGGTGTTGAACTGCGAATTCAGGTTCCGCGCAGCGTCAATCTTCAAATCGACGGGTATAAACCGGATATGTTGATTCGAGGAACGCAGGGCGATCTTCGCATAAACAGCTATAAATCAGAGATGCAGATCGAACACATTCAAGGCCCGATTCATATCGAGACTTATAAGGAACGAATCGAAATGCGCGATGTCGACGTCCAGGGACGTTTGTACATCAAGACCTACAGCGGCGAAGTCGACGCCGATTTAACGAACATTGGCACGGATGTGACATTGGATACGTACAAGGGCGATGTCACGTTGCGGATTCCGGATCGAACTGGTCTTGATGTCGATTTCAGCGACGGCCGAAGAGGAAACTTCCAATCGGATTTCCCCTTAACGTCGAACCAGGGCTATCGTTCGTCATCGATCAGAGGCACGATTAACGGCGGCGGCGCATCGCTCCATTTCGAAACTTACAAAGGAACGTTGAACCTGCGAAGAAGGTAGCCAAGGTACTCATCACAGGCACGAACCGACTTCTCTACTCGTAGTCACAAAGCCAATTTTCTCAACGCATCCATTGCAATTTTTCAATGGATGCGTATCTTTATTCGTGACCTTTGGCGGCCCGGCCAAACCGAAATAATCCTAATCGAGAGTAGACGTAAAATGGCTCTTACGAATACTGTCAAATGCACCTGTGGTGCAGACATTCCGGTTAACGAAACCAAATGCCACCACTGCGGCGCTGAGTTCAAACAAAGCACGGAAGAATCGGCAAAACGGATAGAAGAAATTTGCGCGGAGATCGGCAAGATAACCACCGATTTCCAGGAAAAGACGACACCGGCCAAAACGACATCTGTTAACGGCTTCGGAACGATGTTGTTGGATTATCGGCCGGTTGGAGATGGTCTCTATGAAGCGTCACGATGGATAACCGTCGCGGCTATTCCTCTTATACCGCTATCGATATGGAAGATCGAGCCGCGCAAATACACGCACCTGAATGCTGGCGAACGGCAGTTCTTTAATTTAGTCGGCAAACGCTCGATTACATTAGATCGAATTGTGCGACCATACTTCTATGAAGTGTTGCTGGTGCTGCCTTTTCTCCTGGCTTACAAGTTCCTGGATCTGACCATTCCTGTCTACTTTTTAAGCCATCATATCGGATCGTGGGTAGCAGTCGGATTTGTGTTCTTATTGATCATTGCCGCGTTGGTGTGGGTGGGTTTTATCTTTAGTCGGGTTCATAACGCCAGTACAGCATATAAGAATAAGGCTTGAAGGTCATTTATTCGGGCTGGCAATCCCTCTGTACATCTCGCCCATTATTCTCGGAACGTCGCGGAGCGCGAATCGGTCGAGCGAAACAATCGTCAATCCCGCTTCTTTGATAAATTCCGAGATCGGTCGGTTTATGTTACAGCCGCAACCGACGATCTTTTGAATAGGGTTGAACCGATCCTGCCATTTCGCGGTTGATGGGTTATCGCTTCGACCATGTTCGAGGAACAGGTATCGACCTTCCGGTTTTAACACCCTGCGAATCTCAGCGAGAGCCGGCGATAGATCGGCAATCGAGCATAGAGTGAAAGTCGTGACCACGGTATCAAACTGGTTATCAGCAAACGGCAAGCGGTTACTGGCATCCAGATGAAACTGTTCTACAGGAACTTTACTGGCGGCAATGCGTTCTTTGATGCGACTGAGACCCGCCTTCTCAGAATCCAGCACTGACAACTTGCGGGCCTTTTCTGTATAGTAAGGCAGGTTCAGACCAGTTCCGAATCCGATCTCCAGGACTTCGCCGACTGCTTGCGGTAGAATCTTAAGGCGTTGCTCGCGTACGTTGTCGGAACCGAGCCCCGAATCCATAATGAACGGAAAGATGTACCTGGAATAAAGACCCATTACTTCGACGTGATTCGATATCGGATCAAAACTCCCTCGACGAATTCGGCTTCGATGATCTGGTCCTGGTTTTGTGAATAAGTGCAGGTTACAACCCTTAAAGTCCCCTCCACTCTCTCTTTTCTGCTGAAGGGTTGTCCGTACAGCGCCTCGACATCCTGGATACTCATTCCTTTTCTGATTCCGTTTGACGGTGCGGATGAAGTACTGTCGGGATACGACTGGTGGGTTGTGGTAGCAAGGGAGCCAAATCCTTCGTCGGTGAAATCCAGATATTTAGTTAGTGCCTGAACTACTGATTCCGGCCTCAGGAATTCCAGAGGAACATTTCGGTCAAAACGCAGATTGAATCGCGAACCACCTTCTAATCGTTTCTGGCGAATGGCCTCTCGCTTTCGCTCGGTTGCTTCGGCTGCCAGTGCCTGGTTTCTGGAGTCTTCTCGCTGACGACGATCTTTCAGATCGTCAAGCTCTCTCTTGATTCTGCGTCTTTCGTCCGGATCGGTCGCCTTGTCGTAGCGCTTTTCCAGATCTTTTTCTCTATCTGATTTCGGCACGGGGGCTATGTAAACATTGGGATTGGTATCGTCGCCGGCCGTACCGTAACCGCCGCCCCCTAGCTGGAATTCGATCAGTTTACCTTTGAGTTTGATTTTCGTGATGATAACTGAATCGCCCGTATGAATAGCTGTCCCGTACTGTTTCAGATTTTTGGCGTATTCGTCGTACTTGATATCCTGAGATCCATATGGATACAGATCGATACCGTCGCTGGTACCGGGCATATCGATTTTGGCGACGACCTTCTTCCCTTCAAAGAACTGGCGAAGAGTGTCTTCGCTCTGACCAAAGCTAACTCCGGATGCAGAGCAAACTAACAGAAGACCGAATATCAAGTTAAAGAGCCTTTTTAACAAGCTATCCTCCAGACAGATACGAATGAGAATGCGACTGGTGCGAACAGATAAATTGACGATAACGAAAAAGCGTTCCAACGTCAAACGCCGGGGATCAGTGCTCGGTGTTCGGAGACATACCTTAGAAGTCATTTCTGACCGGACCGTCCGATCACTGCCCTCCGACCCCGACCCCTGCTCCTTTTGTTTACTTTGAAGTGACTATTCTAAGCCAACGGCTGTGGTAAGATAGCATTGCCAAACAGGAAGACCTTTCCGAAAAAGCACCCCTGCAAAGAGGGTCAGGAGCAGTATCGAACTATGCAGACATATGACCTTATAGTTATCGGATCAGGACCGGCGGGACAACGCGCAGCTATTCAGGCGGCAAAGCTCGGCAAAAAAGTTGCCCTGGTCGAAAAACGCGAAGTCGTAGGCGGCGCCTGTATCAACACGGGAACTATCCCCAGCAAAACGATGCGCGAAGCGGTTCTTCATCTTTCCGGTTATCAATGCCAGAGCATTTATGGGATGAATTATCGCGTCAAAGAGAAGATTACCATTGCAGACCTGCTCTTTCGGGTTCAGCACGTGATCAAGACAGAAGTCGACGTTACTGAAGCCCAGCTTTCACGCAATGGCATTGATATGCTGCGCGGCGCTGCCAGCTTTATCGATTCGACGCATGTCAAGGTCACAAGTTCCCGCGGTGACACCGATGTCGAAGCTGGATTGATCGTTATCGCAGTCGGCACAAAGCCAGCGGTTTCGCCGTCCGTGCCATTCAATGGCAAAACTATCATCGACAGCGATGAGATTCTGCAACTGCCAGCGATTCCGAAGACATTTATCGTCGTCGGTGGCGGCGTGATCGGTGTTGAATATGCCTGTATGTTTGCCACGCTGGGTTCGCGGGTGATTCTGATTGAAAAACGTCCTCGCCTGCTGGAATTCGCCGACCAGGAGATCATCGAAGCTCTTTGCTACCATTTGCGCGATAACCGGGTGACATTGCGACTTAACGAAGCGGTTCATAGCGTCGAGGAATTGCCGGACGGATCGGTCGTCGCCAATCTGGAAAGCAAAAAGAAGATTTCCGGCGACACACTTCTTTATGCAGTCGGTCGTCAGGGCAACGTCGAGGATTTGAATCTGGCTGCAGCGGGACTTGAAGCGGACAATCGAGGCCGAATCTCGGTCGATGAATGTTATCGAACCAAGGTGCCGAATATCCTGGCAGTTGGCGACGTGATCGGGTTCCCCAGCCTTGCTTCGGTTTCGATGGAGCAGGGTCGCACAGCAGTCGGGCATGCGTTTGGCGCTCCGGTGCACACGAATCCCGGGACATATCCATACGGTATTTACACAATTCCGGAAATCTCCTTCGTCGGTAAAACAGAAGAGCAATTGACCGACGAAGACGTGCCTTATGAAGTGGGCGTGGCCTATTACAGAGAAATAGCTCGCGGTCAGATCATGGGCGATACAACCGGAAGACTGAAGCTGATCTTTCACCGCGAGACAAAAGAGATTCTTGGCGTCCACATCATCGGCGAAGGCGCAGCGGAATTGATCCACATCGGTCAGGCCGTTCTGAGTTTGAAAGGGACAATGGATTATTTCGTCAACACAGTGTTCAACTATCCAACTCTTGCGGAGTGTTACAAAGCGGCCGCATTTAATGGGTTGAATAAGCTGTCGAAGTTTGGGGCATTGGAATCCTGACACAGTTCAGATCGTCGATGTTCCCTATGTTATAATTGGATTATGGGCAAAATAGTCGTCGAAATTCCACAACCCGGTAATCTTCACTTTAATGTGAGCGATGAGAACGATGCCAGTGTCTTGGTTGCTTTCCTCGAAAGGTTATCGAAAGAACACGATAAACCATCTTCCGGATCAATCTCATTTGACGACGTGATAGGTATTTGGTCTGATCAATTTGGCCTGGACGAAGCGGTAGAGGCGGCCAGAGAAGTTCGAGATTCCTGGAACAGACATTGACTCTAATCGATAGCAATATATTCTTCAGAATCTTCGCAGGCGATCGGGCGTTAGCCGCTGCCGTTCGAAACCTTAATCCAATCATTACAACGATAGTCTATCTTGAGCTCATCCAAGGACAAAAAAGCAACCAACAAGTCAAAACGATTGAAACGTTTCTATCTCAGTTTCCCATTGTGCATTTCGACAAGCAAATCGCATTTGAATCGATAAACCTTATACGCCTTTATTCGAAATCGCATGGACTTATGTTAACCCCAGTCTTGGGTTGGAAATTTGGATTTAAGGTCGTTCTAAAGATGTATAGAATGCAAATGTGAAGTCCGCAAACATACATCTGGAGAACGACCTGCATGGCAACAATAAATGAACAGATGATTGTTTGCTACTG
>DASRDY010000040.1:0-5248 GCA_035652355.1 Blastocatellia bacterium | reverse complement strand
ATGTTATCGACTTCGTCAAAATTTGTGCTGCCCGACCATTTCTTTGCAGTTAGAACGTTTCCGAGTCCATCGTAATCAGTTTCAACCTGGGCTTTCTTATCGCTCGAGCTGGTGCCGCTTGCCTGATACGTGGTTTGGGTTACCTTGAGGTTAACATCGTCATAGGCAATATCAGTATGCGCGCCAGTGGGCAGAGCGGTTGAGTTCAGCCGTAAGTCGCCTGCGTTATAACTATAGGTTGTCGTGCGGGTGGTGGTTGTATTGGGATTTGTATGGGAAAGGATATTTCCCGTCGCAAATTCATAAGTGTAGCTGTCACTGATCGTTGGCGAAGTTCCAGATGTTACCGTAATAGGCCACGCAAATTTCTGAGCCACGTCATAGGTGAATGTCTTCTGCTGACAACAGGAAAGATCTTCCGAGACAATATTCCCAAGGATGTCGTATTTTGTCTGGTGCTGCATGTAAATACTGCTGCTGGAAGCATAGTTGGGGTATTCCGTCACCCGCGTTCTATTACCGCGGTAATAGAATGAATTGCTGAAATCCGTGCGGTCGTGTTGCGTTACATTGGTCCCGCCTTCGGTCCTGTCCTGCGGGTCGATGCCGCCGCCTGTGTAAGTATCGTAACTGTATTCAGTCCTGGCAAGCGCCGTGCTGGACGTACCTTGATATAGCGTTGAAGATGCCAGCAAGTTCAGCAACCTGGGTTTGCCAGTTGTTACTGACGTGTAGTTTGTGTCGGTAACGTAAGTAAGGACGGTTTTTCGAAGCAATTCGCTTGAAAACCCATATTCATCTATCTCAGTCGGGTTATTGTATGTTGCTCCGCTGCTAGGATAGTGATAACTGACTTGACGACTGAGACTCGCTGGCACGTCCGTGGACGTGACGGTCGAAACCTGCGGGCTGTCAGAGGATGAGTCTATATTGTAGCTATAGGTGACTCGGCTTAAGGCCGTTCCGCTGGAATTCTGAACCTCATCTATTTCGGTAATACCATTGAACGTGCCGCTCAGTGGCGTCTTCATTACCTGTTTTCTACCGGTTGGATCGGTCGTTGTGTAAATGTTATAGGTACCGTCATTTGACGAAGAATACGTATAGCTCACGGGCACACTAACAGTAGAGTCGGCTCCTACCCACCATTCCGCTCGCGTATCAAATTTTGGCGTCGCCGACAAAGGTCCAGACGTTGGGTAATTGAATGTGGTGTAGGCGACGTTATTAGAATCTGTCCCTTCTGAAGCTGTCGTCATGCCCTGTCTGAACTTAATGGAAGTTATCTGACCATATGCGCCGCTTGTTGTTAAAACGTACCCTGTTCCGGTCGCAGGATAATAGATTCGGTGCAAGTAAGTGATTCCGCAACTCGAGGAACAGGTCGGAACATCGATCCCATTGACCTTTGCCGCGCCATTGCTGAAGCTTCCGGACAGGACTGTCGCGCTTGAATCATAATAGAAATTCGCGACTGTGCGACGTGTGCCACCCTGATCCGGGGCAGTAATGTAAGACAGCCACGTATTTCCGTTCGAATCCGGGGATGTGTAGAAGAACTGAATGCTTCTCCCCAATGTATCGGTCACATGATCGATCTGCGCGGTTGTTGATGATGTATAAGTCACTGTCACGTAATTACCGTTGCGATCCTGAATCCGCGTGGCGTAATAGTAGCCATCGGGACCTCCTTGACTGTACGTAATCACCATTCCGTTTGGAAAATAAGCGGTGTATGTGTAAACCACAGGACTGCCTGAACCCGTCCGGACGATGTGAATGAACGTGCCGTCAGTCGTCTCCCATTCATTTGTTGTGGTGTTTTGCATTGGGTGGCGTGTTCCATCCGACCCGACGTACATATATTGATCCGGATTGCCTCCCGTGCCGGCCTGATAGTTGACCTTTCCAAAATCCAGGTGAAAACCAGGACCCGGCCAGTCTCGATTGACGTTGTACTGATATGGAGCCGTTGAATTGCTGGCATCGTAGGTCCACAGTTGGCTGTTGTACACAAGTGAAAGGTTGATACCTGCCTCACCGCGCCCACTCAGGCTTACCATCGGGAATACCCGGTTGTAGCTTGAGCTGGCCGGATCGACCGATGAGCCTCCGCCACCACTGATCGGAGCAAAAG
Organism: Blastocatellia bacterium; assembly: GCA_035652355.1. Lineage (GTDB taxonomy): Bacteria > Acidobacteriota > Blastocatellia > DASRDY01 > DASRDY01 > DASRDY01. The sequence goes on along the minus strand of DASRDY010000040.1, from coordinate 3,111 downwards.
GAGGTGTCCCAACGTTGGTTGAAGGGCTCGTTTGAACATTAGGTGACGGATCCAGGATTGACATCTGATACGGTGCGGCAGTGGCGGCCGCATTAATCACGCCTTTTCGGTAAGCGGCTGTTCTATACTTGTATCCTGTTCCAGAGTCTCGTCCAAGGTTAGCGCCCTGGCCAGCGGAAGGGATCAAATAGTACGGATCCGGTGCCTTTTCCTCTTCCACCTGTTGAAGGACTTGAACTCGGAAGAATTCCTGTAGACCTCCGCCATTTGCGACAATGTCGGCGTGTCCAACACTGTTTGCCTTCACTATCCCGGTCTCGTCAACCTCTGCGACGGCGGGATTGGTACTTGACCAATCGAATTTGATGCCATCTATTGCATCTTCGTTACCATCTACGGCGATGGCGGTAACTTGCTGCCGCGTACCCACTGACATTTTGAGTTTGTTGCCCTTAACATGTAAACGCCGGGCTGAGCGTTGCGCGACCGGTCTGGCCGTTGGTTTCGAACTCTTTAAGTTCTTAAACCACTTCGTAACGCCTTCAGTGAGACCGCTCGTGTCGAGGCTCGAAGTGATCGAACGTGTCGTCTCCTTAACGGTATCTGCGCCGCTGGCCCATACAACCCAAGGCTGCGTGGATAAAAGCAAGCTGACTAGCAACAGACCGGCCACAATCGGCCGCGCATTAAAGCGTCTTAATCTCCTTTTTATCCGGCGAGCAATGCTTTGTGATAAACGATCGTTTTGATAACGCTGACTGTGAAAATGCTGGACCATATTCATTCTCCATTTAGGTTTGTAGCCCAGCCAACTCTGCGTTAGAATGCGTGTTATACAGACGATACATTCCTGGCAGAATTTGCTGGGACTGTGTTGGTGACGAGGCCTCGCCGTTAACGCGAATTAGCGGTGGGGTCTTGTTGTTTTAAATTACACCTCTGCGCCAGTTAATTAACTACGCGAGTATTCTGGGGAGTAGCGGATATATTTATTGGTATTTTCCACAACCCGGTCTGCTAAACCCTATTTTCAGCGCCCTTTGATTTTCAAAGTGAGTGACCGTTGCGGCTGAGTCACGAATAGTCTTGATTACCCCTTTGAGGCGAATCGGCGGACTGTGATCACCGACCCATTCCCCGGTTCGTATTTAAGTGGGCCTTGTTTTACTGAACCCGCTTGTCCGTATTCGAGATCGAATATTCGTCAAATGGGAACGAACCGATGAACTGGCCGCAATATAAGCAAAACGGCTTCCCTTGTCAATAAGTAATTACTGTAACGGCCGTAACTCATTGTTAGTAAAACGCAAAAAGTTGAATTTGGCCGGCCGCCCCGTAGCGCAAGCTACCACCTTGCGCTACGTCACATCAGATGTTTGTAAGTTTCAGGTGCGGTCAGGCTCACTGCCCCGAAGCCCATCTCCTCGAATGCTCGCTTAATGCCTTTCTCTCTCATGGCGCTGACCAGTTTGCGGAGAGGATCGACATAGAAGAATTTCTTTTCTTCTGCTTCGTTGAAGGCCTTCTCTTTGGCCAGCGTGTCTTTGTCATTGAACACGAGGTAACGACCTGGGGAGTAACTCGTATCTATCTGTTTGTCTCGAAGCATTCTTGAGATAGCTTTGCGCACCGTGGCCGGCTTTTTGTCCAGGCAGTCTGCTATCTCTTTCGGTGTCATCGAAGTGTCCGCTTTCCTCAGCACCTGGATGATCTCTTTGCGGGTTTCGCTCATCAATACTTTGTCCGCTTCGCCGATCAGTTCCCACCTCAAGGTATCTGAATAAAATTTCAACGCCAGTTTCTTCTCCTCGATGTCTCTGCCCGTGACGTTAAGCTCGGAATAACTGCTGTAACGAGACCGCTTCAACACCAGCATCGCATCCGCAACCGACGCTGTCTCGGTCGAGCCTGATACCGTGTCGAACGCATCTTCGGCGTCTGCTTTGCGCGTGTGGTGGATGATCAGCAGGCAGATGCCGAACTTATGCGCTATGTCAGAAAGCTTTGTCAGAGTATCGAATTCGCCGCCGCGCTTGCGCGATTTTATCTTTCTGAAAGTATCAATGATTACCAGCTTGTGCTCAGGATAACAGGTCAGAAATTGGTCGAGAGCTTCTGCTCCGCCTTCATCTATCGTGGGCCAATTTGTGGCGAGCCTCAGTTCCTGTGGAACGGGGCCGTCTCCCAGCAACTGCTTTACTCTTGACTGAAGACGGCGCTCGGTGTCTTCCAGAGCCATATACAAGACGCAGTTTTGTTGTACTGGAGTGTGTTCCAGGGCCTTGCCTCCGGTTGCTACGGCGAGAGCCAGTTGCAGAGCGAACCAGCTCTTGCCGATCTTCGGCCGCCCGGCAAGGACAACGCAGCCTTCCGGAATGATGCGATCAACGGTCCAGTTGAGCGGCTCAAACGTTTGTTCCATCAGTTGTGGAAGAAAGAGGATTTTGACTCTGGGTATAGGTGTTTGAGTATTCATATTCTGATGTGGCGCATTCGTCCCGATTGCGCCTCCTCGAGAAACGCGGATTTGTTTTCACAACTTGAGCGTCGATTAACCTGGCGCAATCGGGACGAATGCGCCACAACGCTTCGCGCGGTCGCGGCAAGACCGCAAAGATGCAATTAACCTCAATTGTCAACATACGTCAAAATACTGATAAAGTCAACAACAAAATGCACCGATGCGGTGCAGTAGTTAAGATTTCCAATCACCGGCCCATGGCCCTGCTTTTGGCCAAGTGATGTCACAGGCGTCACGGCATCGCAACTGCTTTAGGTTCTATAGCTAGCGCTGTGACATCTGCGTGTGACAGGTGTCTCGCATCTGAAAAACACGCAATCGTGTGTCACATCTGAAATCGCAGGTTGGTCCTTGAAGGTGAGCGCCAAACTGAATACTATGATGCACGGTAGAAATGCCCTTGAACATTTATATATAAAGGATGCAACAATGCCTTATTCAGAGCTTTTGATAAAACCAATGAGGGAAGATTTGACGCAGCTTGGTATTCGCGAGACTCGCCGCCCCGAAGAAGTCGACGATGTCATCAGGAACTCGCCAGGCACAGTAATGGTCGTGGTCAATTCGGTATGTGGATGCGCGGCGGGGAA
>DASRDY010000039.1:0-23404 GCA_035652355.1 Blastocatellia bacterium | reverse complement strand
ATTTGGAGCGCATATTTCAATCGCACAGCAAGCCACGAAACTGGACTGCGATGCACACCCTATGACCGTGAAATGCACCGGAGATATCTCGATACAGGGGCAAGCCATCATCATTGCCACCGGCGCGGAATATCGGAAACTCGGTATTTCGAATCTCTCTCAGTTCGAAGGTGTGGGCGTGTACTATGGCGCCACTTATGTAGAGGCGCAACTTTGCAAAGGCGACGAAGTGATCGTCGTCGGAGGGGGGAACTCGGCCGGCCAAGCGGCTATTTTCCTTTCTACCGTTGCTAAGCACGTTTACCTGCTGGTTCGCGGATCAGGGTTGTCCGATACGATGTCTCGTTACTTGATTCGCCGAATTGAGGAGTGCTCTGACATTACATTTTTGCCATTTACCGAGATTGAAGAGCTGGAAGGAAACGGCCGTCTTGAACGAGTTACCTGGCGAAATAATCGGACTGACGAACAGGAGTCGCACAACATCCATCACATCTTTTCAATGACAGGAGCGAGTCCCAACACCGGTTGGCTGCAAGGATGCGTGGCGCTTGACGAACAGGGATTTATCAAGACCGGACCAGAATTGAAAGCCAAAGATCTAAAATCGGCAAATTGGCCGTTGCGTCGTCGACCATATTTATTCGAGACAAATCTCAATCGAGTATTCGCGGTCGGTGACGTTCGCTCCGGCAGTGTAAAACGAGTCGCGTCTGCGGTTGGAGAAGGCTCAGTCGCCATTCAATTGATCCACAAGGTCCTGGCAGAATAGCGGTGGCGATCTCTTTTTTATTTTAAAAAGAAAACTACGAGGAAAATGCGTCTGATAACATTTATTAAAAGGCGGCGCCGTTCCAAATTCTTCCAGCGTCTATACCAAGCTAACCATGATCCAGTATAATTTTATCTGCCCGAAAAACGCCTCCCGTCGGCATCCAAAATTGTGTATTATTAGGATTGATTAGTTTCGTCCACCAGCTTAAAAGTGCACGTAAATTCACATAAGGCTTTCAATTTTTAAAAAAGTGCAGACCGAAATTCCGATGAGGTTAATTAGGATTCTTTTGAAATCTCAGCAAAACGAGGATTAGAGACGATTCTTGTAAGCTGGCAACTGCCTCTATAGCAGGCGATTTTGTCTTTAAGTTTTAGATCGATTATTCGAATTCACAAACTCCGAGATTGTAGGACTATGAAAAAGTATTTTTCGCTTTCTCTCCTTGTGGTGCTTTTTGCCGTCGTCGTAACTGGGATGATCGTCAATTTAACTGGTTATATGAATCGACGAAATGTCAGGGTTGGCAAACCCGCGCGAGCCTTGACTGGCGCAGTACTGAGCAAACCAGAGGTTCTCGAACCGGGAACACCGGAAGTTCCCCTCAGTCTAAAGATGCAAAAACATCAGCACGAGTCGGTTGCATCGCTTGCAAGGATCACCAAAACCGAGATATCCACAGGGCAAGGAAAAGCTATCGATGATGACTCGGATCAAAGCCTCGAGACAAAAGAAGACGACGAAGGAGATCAGGACGGGCGATTAAACTGGTTTTACGAACAACGAGCTTACCCGCTAACAACGCTTCCTCGAATGGCTCGCGTACACGCCATAGAGCACATGGAAATGGAGGAACAGCGGATCAGGCGTACACTAAGAAGAGCTAGATCGGTCAACGGGGTTCAAATATTGCCTGACGCGCTTGGATCATGGCAGTCAATCGGTCCACAGCCGATTGTTCAGGGTCAGACGTTTGGAAGCGCCAGCGTTAATGTTCCCGTTTCCGGAAGAGTGACAGCAATAGCCCTTGATCCTGGTTATAACGGAACCTCAAATACGACTGTTTATGTAGGTGGCGCGCAGGGTGGTGTATGGAAATCGACTGATAACGGAGCGACATGGACGGCGATCTTTGACTCCGAGCCAACTTTGGCAATCGGTTCTATCGCTATCGATCCAAACAATTCGAGCACCATCTTTGTTGGCACAGGCGAACCGAATTTTTCGGGAGATAGTTACTATGGAGCTGGGGTCTTCAAGACAACAAACGGAGGGACCAGCTGGACTCAGATACAAGGACCCACCACGTTTGGAGTCGATGGTAATAATAACACGGTTCAGGTTTTTGCATTCATGAACGTGGTCATACCGCGAATTGTCGTCGATCCCACAAATTCATCCACTGTCTATGTCGTAACCAACGCTAACAGCCACACAAGCGGCGCTGCTGGCGGCAGCGGCAGTCAGCCAATTGGTCAGCGTGGAATATGGAAATCGACGGATGGTGGAACGAACTGGACAAATCTGGATCCTGCCGGTACAAACGGCGCCAATTCCGGAACCGACTTCCTGTTGGATCCGTTAAAACCTGCGAGATTATATGCCGCTATTCAGGGAGTTGGTGTATTCCTCTTTGATGGTAGTAAACCATCGCCAACATGGCAGGAGTTGACTGCCAGCCCGTTGCCATTTGTCATTCCGGGAAATGGGTCAACTTTTACCAGGATAATTCTGGCTGCTGGTCCACCAATATCACCGTCAACTGAGAGTACCATCTACGCAGTCGTCGCCAAGAATGATAGTAGCTCAATATTGGGTATTTTCAGATCGACCGATGTCGGCGTTACCTGGACACAAACGACGACGACGCCGGCCAGCGGTCAGACAAATTATAATCTCGCGATTGCGATCGATCCGACGAATTCAAACACGATATACTACGCTACAAATGCGAATAACAGTAACAACGGTGGTAGTGTACTGAGGAGCACAGATGGCGGCCAGACATTTTCTGATATCAGCACGGGCGATGGATCCACGGGCGGTCTTCATGCAGATTCACACGTACTGGTCATCCCGCCAACCAATCATAATATCCTATTTACGGGAAACGATGGCGGTATATGGCGAACCACTAACGCGACAGCATCGCCAGTCTCCTGGACAGATCTTAACCAAAACCTGAGCTTTACGCAGTTCCAGGGCTTTGGTCTCCATCCAACCGATCCGAACACCATCATTGCTGGAAGTCAGGATAACGGCACCGAAATATACAACGGACAGCTCGGATGGAACATAACCCAGGGCGGTGATGGCGGGTTTGTTTTAATCGATCAATCCAACCCAACGATTGTTTACCATACGTTTTTCAACCAGAATAATGCTGGCGGATCATCGGCGCAAATCGGTCCCCAGATTTCAACCAATTCCGGACAGATTGGCACATGGCATAACAAAGGCTGCTTCGGTTGCTCATCGGGAGTCCAAGGTAACTTTAACCCGAGCGATCGCGTGGGCTTCTACGCTCCTATGGCTCTTAATACGGGTTTTACGGGCGGAAGCGGTAACGTTATTTATTTCGGAACAAACAGACTTTATCGCTCAGCGGATCAAGCCACCACGTGGACCGGTCTTGGCGCAAGCGCTGATGGCTTCGGCACCGATCTGGCTCCTACAACTGGAAGACTTTCGGCTATCGCAGCGTTTCCGTTTTCTAACAACTCACCGGGAACTGAGATCGTCTGGGTTGGAACAAACAATGGATTAGTGCAAGTCACTCAGAATGCGGGCCAGCTTGCTTCGGCAACGTTTACCAACGTTACCGCCAGCCCGCTGCCAAACAGATTTGTCACTGACATTGCCGTCGATCCTAACAACTCGCAGCGCGCAATTGTTGTTTATTCCGGATTCAACGCCAACACCCCATCGACGACAGGGCACGTATTCATAACAAACAATCTTGGTGCAAGCTGGACAAACATCAGTGGCAACCTTCCCGACGTTCCTGTCACTTCGGTAGCAATCAACCCTAACGTCGCGAATGTTTACTACATCGGAACAGATATCGGAGTATTCCGAACAGCAGACGGCGGAACGACATGGTCGGCACTATCCAGCGGTATGCCGAAAGTAGCGGTTTTCATGCTACGCTATCATAACGCCAGCAAGACTCTAGTGGCCGCGACGCACGGCCGGGGTATGTACAAATTAGATGTATCCAGCGACAGCAGCGCATCGGCTGACATTGCCGCTTCTTTGTCGGCCACTGCAGGTCCTGTTACCATTGGTACACCAATTCTCTATACAGGCACGGTCACCAATAATGGACCAAATGATGCGACAAACGTAACACTCGACATTCCAATTCCAACCGGAGCGATTCTCAGCAATGTTAATGGCACAAATCTGCCCGGAGCTGTTTGTAGTCAGGCTCAAGCTGGTTTCACGGGTACCTTGCATTGCACATTCGCCACCTTGGCCGCGGGGACTCATTCGACGGGCACGTTCAATCTAACAGTAGTCAGTCAGGGGGTCACCAGTCTTGCAACGACTGCTACGGTAGGAAGTGCGTTATCTGATCCAACTCCAAATAATAACAGTAGTACAGCAACAACGGCCATCAGCACATCTTTTGTGTTACCAACAACCACAGGCTTAAGCCAAACAAACGTACCTCAAGGCGGTAGCACCCCGATTACTATAGACATACTTGGCACGGGGTTCACGCACAACACACAAGTGCTTTTCAATGGCGGTCCCAGAACAACTGCGTTCATTCACGATCAAGACGTTCAGGCAACGGTCACAGTTGCGGATATGGCTTCTGCCGGTACAATTACGGTTGCGGTCAGTAATCCAAGTCCCGGCGGCGGAACCTCCAACTCCCAGACTTTCACGGTAGTAAGCAACAAGCAGAATCAAACCATCAATTTCACGGCGATTCCTAACCATACTTTTGGCGATGCCGCATTCACGCTGACAGTTTCGGCCACCTCGGGGTTGCCGGTTGCGCTCAGTGTGCCAGTTGGACAAACGCTTGTAAGTCTGTCAGGAACTCAAGTTACGATTCTAGGAGCCGGCAACGTAACAATCCAGGCTGATCAGGCTGGTAACTCGAGCTTTAACCCGGCGCCGTCGGTTCAGCAGTCGTTTACTATAAACAAACTAAACCAGACGATTAACTTCTCTACGATTCCGAACCAGACATTCGGTGGTGCGCCATTCAATCTGAACGCGAACGCGACATCCGGACTAGCAGTTTCATTCAGCGTAACTGTCGGTCCGACTCTCGTAAGTTTGTCCGGAAACCAGGTTACGATTCTCGGCGCAGGCAATGTCACTATTCAGGCAAGTCAGGCCGGCAATGCTAATGTCAATGCGGCCACGCCCGTTAGTCAGTCGTTCACAATTAATAAAGCGAATCAGACAATCAACTTCACAGCAATTCCAAACCACACGTTTGGAGATGCCGCGTTTGGATTATCAGCGACGTCATCAGCGGGGTTACCGGTTTCATTCAGCGTCACGGCCAATCCAGCGTTGGTTAATTTGAACGGAAGCACGGTTACTATCCTTGGGGCAGGCGGACCGGTCACAATTCAAGCCGATCAGGCTGGCAACGCTAACGTTAATGCCGCGCCTAGTGTCCCGCAGAGTTTCACCATCGCCAAAGGGACTGCGACCCTGACATTGAACACGCCTACTCAAATAGCCGACGGCACCCAAAAGTTTGCCTCTGTCACAACAAGCCCCGCTAACCTGACAGTAGTCACCATCACCTACAATGGTTTGACGACAGCGCCCGCGGCGCCCGGAAGCTATAACGTGGTAGCCTCGCTGAACAATGCGAATTTCCAGGCTTCTAATGCCAACGGCACCATGCGGATCGTCGGAGTTTCTCCCACTAACACGCAAGCGGTAAATCCGGGTACATCGGGAACTGCTTCGGTATTGCCGACTGTGCCGGGAATGACATTGAACCTGACACATACCGCGGGAGGAGTTGCTTCTAATGTAACTGTCGGCGTTTTCTCAGGCAATCCAACCGATTCCGTAATCACCGATGTTGGCGGAGGCTTTACCGACGGAAAGATCACAAATCCGAATGCCGGCGACACCGCTGTTCTGAATTACTATTATCCGAACACGATTACCGGATCGAACGAGACATTGCTTCAACTTTTCTTCTTCAATGGCACCACCTGGACGCCAGTGAAAGATGGCAGCGGCAACCCTCCGACCAAAACCACGGCCGATAATCCGGACGGAACAGTTTCGGGCGGTAAATTCACTATAACGTTGTCTTCGACAAGTTCTCCGAAAGTAAGCGATTTCACTGCGACAAACGGTCTGTTCTTTACGGCATCGACGGTATTGTCAGGAGATGTCTCAGGCGACAGCCAGATAACAGTAACCGATCTTGTAATACTGGCAAACATCATTGCCGGGAACATAAATCCAACGGCAACACAGAGGCAGGCCGCAGACGTATTCCAGGACGGTCAGATCACGATTCAGGATCTGGTTACGCTGGCAAACTTCCTTGCCGGTAATATTCATTCATTGCCGGTTGTGCCCGGTCCGATTGCAAATCCCGGCGCCTCAAATCCGGAGTTGTTATCGGCATTAATGACACCGAAATCGATTTGGCGTTCGTACACGAAGTAGATTGTTGAGAGCCTGCTCAGTTTTTGGGCAGGCTCTCAATCAAAAACTATTCGAAGGCAGGAATGCCCGTGATGTGCTGGCCCAGTACCAGATTGTGGATGTCGTGGGTTCCTTCATAGGTGTAAACCGACTCAAGATTGCACATATGACGCATCACCGGATACTCGCTGGCAACACCGTTTGCGCCCAGAACTCCACGAGCCAGCCTCGCGATATCCAGCGCAATGGCGACGTTATTCATTTTCGCCATTGAGACCTGGGCCGGAACCATTTTGCCTTCGTCTTTCAACCGGCCAAGTCTGTATGCGAGCAATTGTGCTTTCGTGATCTCAGTGAACATACTCGCCAGTTTGTTCTGCGTTGTCTGGAAACCGGCAATTGGTTTACCGAACTGAATTCGAGTCTTGCTGTAATTTACCGCCGTGTCAAAACACGACATTGCGGCTCCGATCGCTCCCCAGGCGATTCCATACCTGGCCTGAGTCAGACAACTGAGCGGCCCCTTCATCCCTTTGATATTCGGCAGAATGTTCTCTTCCGGTATCTCGCAATCCTCGAGAATCAATTCGGAGGTGACCGATGCTCGCAGGCTATGCTTGCGAATAATTTCCGGCGCAGAAAATCCCGGCGTTCCTTTTTCAACCAGGAAGCCGTGAACCTCGCCTTCGTGCTTTGCCCACACAACGGCGACATCGGCAACTGTGCCGTTGGTGATCCAGGCTTTGTTGCCATTCAATTTCCAGCCGTTTTTGGTCCGCTCGGCTCGCGTCAGCATACCAGCAGGATTAGAACCGAAGTCAGGTTCAGTCAAACCAAAGCAGCCTATCTTTTCGCCGCTGGCCAGCGCGGGCAACCATTTTCGTTTCTGCTCTTCGCTGCCATAGGAAAAGATCGGGTACATGACCAGACTGCCTTGAACCGAAACGAAGCTGCGCAATCCGCTGTCGCCGCGCTCGAGCTCCTGCATAATCAATCCATAGGCGACATTATTCATGCCCGCGCAGCCATATTCTTCAGGCAAGTTAGCGCCTAGCACTCCCATTTCAGCCAGCGGTTTTATGAGTTGGTTAGGGAATTTGGCTTTTTCGTAATATTCCTCGATGATGGGGATAACATTATCTTCGACATACGAACGGACTGTGTCGCGGACAAGCTTTTCCTCTTCACTGAAAAGCGAATCCAGGCTGTAGAAATCGACACCGTTAAACGGCATGGCTTACTCCTAAACGATAGCTTTGCAAACAATAACAGAACGTTGAATTGTACATCCGTGTGCATGTGGCTGTCGAGGCGCGAAGCGCCAGCTTTCATACCACGAATGCAATAACAATTCATTTTGCGAGCTACGGCATGCCACGCAGTTTCAACCCGCCTGTTCCAGTTCAAACTTAGAAAATTGACATAATGGTCGGATATTCTGTCCACTTGATCGGCCTGGTGGCCGCACAGGTTGGTGTAACTGTATATTGCCTGTGGAAATCTGCTATCGGTTTGAATCAAAGCGCATTTTGACTGGTCGCCAACGGTGACCGGGCGCTCACATATTGCCTCTTGACCGAGGAAACGTCAGTGTCGAACAGTCAGTTCTTTGTGGAACAGGTACTTGTCATTTTTCATCCCGCTCGCATAGATACCCATATTCCCCAAAACCCCAAGAAACTTCAAAACGACATCTTTATTTGTTCTGATATGTATACCGGCCTGCCCGTGTGGTTTTGTAATTGTGGATAGATAGGATTTCAACAGGTTTAAGGAATCATAGGGAGCCGGAATGCTGTCATACGCCTGCTGGGTCATTACTCCGTAAGTTCCCTCAACCACTATCTTCTCTTTATCCTTCTCAGACGCATAGACTTTCTTCTTCATTGCACCGAATTGCATCCTATATTTTCCTATAATATCCTGCAGTCCCTCAACCTGCTTTTCAATTATCTTGAATTGTTCTCGTACCTTTTTCTCGCTCTCAGGTGTGAAAAAATACTCTGAATAAATCTTATCCACATATCCGGCGAATTTATTGCGTTCACCAACCATTCGTTCCTCAAACTCTTTCAATTCTGTCTTTAATTTTTCGAACTTTTCCTTTTTCCTTTCGCCCATAATACTGAGTCCGGCCTTTTGTTTAAGGTCCGTAAAGAGCGCGGCCAACTCCTTCTGTGATGGCAATTCATCTATAATCGCCTTGAGCTCATCGGCCAGGACCTTCGCGGTAACCACAGGCAAGCGTGGCGAACTGGGCAATGGCCCGTATGTAAAATACTTTTCACTGGCCAGCGAGTAAGAGAGCCACTTTTCGGTCTTATCAATTTTGTATATCTCGACTCTTCCGTTTACCTCGGTTGCAATTAAAGATAAGACCGCGCCTGGCATATCAGGGTCGCGGTAATCCGGGGTGTTTACGACACCCTCTGGTTTTCGTTGAATCGTCACGTTCATTCCAGCAAAAGCGGCACGTACAGGGCGGCTCGGGGTCGGTTTTGGACTGACGGAGCCCGATGTCATTGTAGTCTTCTCAGGTCGCGCTATCTTTTTTACTTCCTGCTTTACTTCCGGGCGATGCAACGGCGGCGTATTCGCCTGGCGCGATGGGTTGCGGAGAACCTGCTGTTGACTATCAGCCGATTTCTTTTGCAGGACCTTCGGGGCGGCCTGGGGACGGTATACAGGAGGCGGCGCGGGTCGGCCCGCTGATGGATTAACCGGTTGTTTCACTCCGGCCGTCTTTCGCTGTAATACTTTTGGCACGGGCTGTGGACGGTACACCTCTGGCGGAACCGGTGGGCGCTTTTGTGGAGGAGTTTGTGGTTGATTGCCGGCAGCCGCTTTTCTTTGCAAACTATCTGTTTGGGTCCGTGAGCTGCGGACTGGCGGAGCGACTTGTCGAGTCGCAATCGGAACCCTCAGCGCACTCGCCGTCCGCGTCGAAGGACTTTCAGACAAGTGGGACTGCCGAAGCCTTTTCATATCCGACCCTGATATATCGAACTCTACGAAATGAAACCAAAGGCTGGACAGACCGGAAAACACAGCTTGGACCCCAGAGAAGACCTAGCCCATCAAGCTTGTCCAGACTATATGCCCATCACAGCAGGCCGTCAAGAAATCTTATCTCTAGATGGGAACTCTTTGGGAAAGCCGATAAGGATTCGAGTTCGGAGTACGATCTTTAGCTTGCTTATTTCAGAAAGCAGCAGTCCTAAACGCTGGGCTCCGAAGTTCGAAGTCATTGCGATGAAGCACAAGTTCAAATGCTTGAGCACGTATCGGACCGGCGGGATTAACGATCGGTCCGCTTACTACAGGTAGCGCATGAATATTGCCGGCAATGAAGTTTGCCAGCGTCACCAAATCCTGAATCGTTATTTGCCCCGTATGATCGTCAAACACATCCGCTGACGCTCTCTGGGTTGGTGTCAGAGTTATATTTCCTGCCAGAGCATTCGCCATCATCACTGCGTCCTGAACTGTAATTTGCCCATCGCCGTTAATATCCCCGTAAATGAATGAGCTGTTCGTCAAAACAAATATAGCTGGGGAGTTGATTCCGGATACAGAGGCAGCGACTGGATATGCACCCAGGAATTGATTTGCGGTCAGTGCCGGAGCGGTTGCGATACCATTGGAATCGGTTATCACGGCAGCGAAAGAGCTATTGTTTGCGAACCTGGCTGAGGCGTCTCCTCCAGAAATCACGTTGAAGCCAACAAGCGCTCCAACCGCCGGGAGATTCGATGACCCGGTTACAATGACCTGCAGCGGCAAAGTGAAATTTTTTCCAGGAAGCGCTGCTTGAAAGTTGCCGGCTGTGACGTTAACTGACGTTGGAGTGTTTGGCTCAATGGTCAGTGTCAGGTTCTTTGATGTTCCCGGGCATTGGGCAGCATCAACAACGTTAACAGTAATGGGAAAATTACCGGACTGTCTCGCGATTCCGGAAACTGTATCACCAGAAGTCGACAAGCCATTCGGTAAACTGCCAGAGAAAGAGAAACCGTAGACCCCACTGCCACCCGTCGTGGAAACCTTTTGCGAATAAGGATAACCAAACACCCCATTGGCCAACGATGAGTTCTGAATGTTCAGGCCGGTACAAGCTGGTCCCACCGAACAAGTTCTCAGTCCGACTTCCAGACTGTATTGCGAGCCGGACCCATGACCTGCAATGATTTCATGTACTACTATCGTGAAGGGTTGCCCCGCTACCGCGAAAAATGAGAATTCCTGAATCGGATCGGATGTTCCTGAATCCGCCACATAGTTCAAAGTAGGATCAGTCGGATTGTAGCCATTGCTGCCATATACCGCGGTAAATAGCGGAGAGCCGTTAGAGTGGAGCGTAACGGTAACGCATTGATCGACAGATTTGGTGTTTGTGAACGTATAGGCATCGAACTGTCGTAAAGCAACGTCGTTCATAATGGATTGCTGAAACTTGGGGTTTTCGCATGTCGATGCAACGTCGGTCCTGGCCAGTCGACCTGTCTGTTTTCCCGAAGTCGAAGTGAAAAGCGCGCCGCTCGGCGGTATTTGGCCGAGCGTGGAATTGATCACCGGCGCTTCGGTTCCGACATTAATCGACACAGGGAAGAACAAGGGTGAGTCACCACCGTCAAAAGAAACAAACAATTTAAAGCTGATTGTCGAGCCGCAGGGAACCGATGGACTCAGACCAAACACAAATGGAATTGCCGCGTTATTGCTGGAAGTTTCCGCTCCGATAACGCCAAATGTGGACGTCGCCGACCCGATCGTGACTCCAGGCGAATCAGTGGAGATCGTCGCCACGACTTTTGTTGCAGGTACAGAAGAAGGATTCGCCAGCTGGATAACAAGATTCCCAATCTCACCTGGATCCACGGAACCGTTGCCATTACTAAACGACCCTTCGGTTACGGTAGTCGCCGCAACATTTAATGTCGCGCGTGGCGCGGGAGAAACGGCCTGCATGGCTTGAAACGTCTGCAATATTCCAAAGCCGCTAACGTTGTCATAACCAGGCGATTCAATGTCCAGGGCAGTATCGGTAAGAATCGTTCTGATTTCAGCGTTTGTAAGAGTCGGTTTGGCTGATTTAATTAACGCGGCAATCGCGCCCGCGTGCGGTGCGGCCGCCGATGTGCCAAAAAACGGCGCAAATCCATATACTGACGTTGTTACGCCGTCTGCCGCGGTAATATCCGGTTTGTTCCGGACCAGGCCACCATTCGTTGAAAACAGCAAATTGCCGGCCGTGATTACCGACCCGTCAGCATTAAAAAACAGTCGCCGTGGGCCGTCAGAACTGAAGAATTCAACTTTGTCACTAGCCGAAAAAGGATCCGGATAAGGACCAATTGAAAAGAATGTTTTTGCGGCTGGAGTTGCAGCCACGCTGAAGGCGTCGGCCGCCGCTGCATGACCAAAAACCTGTCCGGATGTTGCTATCCCGAGAGTACCCCGAAGAGTATTTAAGCTGAATGCGAGAGGCTTCGCGGTGGCTGCTTTAAAAACAACCAGGCGATCCGGACTTCCGAAAGGAGAACTGAAGTTGTCGATTTCCTCGAACGGGTTCTGTGTGCCGTTTTGCAAATTGGTTGAAGCTTCTTTGACGAATGTAAGATCGCTATCCATCAAAAACAGATCATAATCATTACTGGAAGCACCCTGCGGATCAGCCCAATTCAGCGTGCATGCAAACCCTGTCTCAGTCACTGGATCTCCGAGCACCGGAGCTGCCTCAGTCCCGAAATTGTGAACCGTACCCAAATCACTAAATCCCGGTATCGTCAAATTGGAGCCGGCATCATTGAAATCGCCTTCCCACACTCCAGCCGTGTTTTTCGCGACTGAGCCTTCGTTTCCGGCAGCAGAGAAATAGAGAGCCCCTTCCGAGGTAATCTTGTTCACGGCCTGGGCGACAATACCGTCCTGAAAAACAGGCTCGTCGAAGTAACCAACATCGTCAATTATGATATCGCAATGGTAAAGTTCACGCAGCGTTACAATATTGTCGGCGAAACTCTGCTCGCTGAGTATGGCAGTCGCAAAGAACAGTTGCGCGCGTGGAGCAAGATCGTGAATGATCTGGAGCATGGCGCGGCCTTCATCTTCTCCGAATCCTTCCTGAACGACCGTTACAGGCGTCACATTTCCAAACGGATTTCCTGGACCAGGCAAATCACCGGAAGCTATATCCTGACTCGCTTCGCCAAAGGCGTTAAAACTGTCAGAGAGTACGCCGATTTTGACTCCAGCGCCCGAATATCCAAACGTCCTGCGAGTGTCGTCGGCTCGATGAGTTCGATCGCCTTCGGAATCGACACTACCCTGGAAAGGGCTGACGCCGGAATGGGCGCGTAACACACTGGACAAAGCCTGGTTGATTTTAGCGTTCCGCTGATCAAACAAATCCTGTTTAGAGTCACTGGCTCGGTTTGTTTTAGCTTTGGCCGCCGGTTTAATGAACTTAATCTCTGGAAAACCGGCGATGGTCTCGACACTAGACAGACTGACTTGAGCCCGGATTGCGCGATATTTAAAAGATGTATATTTTATCGAGCCGCCAAACTGTTGGATCTTCTGTATTAGAGATTCATTGATCGTGGCATAGATATCGACGGCGAGCATTCCGTTATCATCTGCATTCACGTTCGCTCGCTGTAAGTTCACGCCCGGCGCCATCGTTTGGCCGCGAGACTCCCTGATCGCTTGCAGTAAGCGGGAATCGATCTTTTGCTCTGCCGGAGTTCTTGAATATTTCTCAGTAAGCAACGCGGCAATCTGTTGTGCGGCAGAGGGTTTTATAGCGTTTGTAACGCCGGGACTGTCTGTTGATGTTGTCCGTTTAGAACCAGCTATTCTTTGCCCGGTCGGCCTACGAACCTGACCGCCGCGAAGACCTGAAATGGCCGGAACTGTAATCACCAATAAACAGCAGGACACGATTGAAAAGCGAATAAATCGGCGTATTGTCATTGCTTCGTACTTTCAAAAAAGACTGTTCAGCTATGATTCAGCTGACGCTCAGTGAGTTTCACCTACGGCGAATCTCACCAGTATCCGGTATCCCCATTTCAATTCTTCCCAATAATTTCTTGAATCAATCAGGCTCTGGACCGCGACCTGATCATCTTCAGCCAAGTCATAAGACAAGATGGTAGTGCCTTTAAATTAAAGGCAGCAGGCTATTGTTGAAACCATTTATCGCAACATTGTAAAGCTAACAGTAAACAGCCGAAGAGTCAAAGCGCGTGCGTTAATTGCAACGAAGGCTTAAGGACAGAGCGATTTTCGAAGGCCAAGAGGCCACTGTTCGAAGGGTGTGGTTCAAGTTTTTGGGAGTAATCAGTAATTTGCTTATCTAAAGCCTCGTTCACGAGCCTTTCCCGAAGGGTTAATAGACCGGCTGTTTTACAGCCGGGAAAGCGAGTCCACCACCCGTATAGCGCGTTTCAACGCACTTCTGGATTGGCTTTAGCCACCATACATAGCTAAAGCAGGCCAAAAGGAAGGACGCTGAAAGCGCCCTCAAAGAATTTCCGGCCGAGTAATATACGCCGTCAAACGACGTGTCTAGAAACCCTGCGGGAAACCTGCCTGAAAGGCAGCTGCAAGAAGAGGATCAGATCACCCAAAAATTTGAACTACAATCCTGTTCGAATATCATGCAAGAGAAGCTGCGAATGAAGAGTTAGACTTATGAATAGTCGACTGTGACGACGTTGGAACAGGATAAATCACGGTCTCACATTAGGCATCGAACCATTCTTCTTATTCTAAATCGAATTGGTCTTCACCCAGCAACCATTTCCGGGCGGGCTCAACGTCATCGAAGATGGCGATTCTCAGCCCTCTACACTCGGCGATGGTCGAAAACATACGCGCCAGACCGTAATGGAATGTACCGTGAACCACCAGCGCGATCTGGCGGTCTAACTGCCCGACGATTGAGCCGAGAATTCTTACCCTCGCCTCAGCTTCCGCATATGTAAAATTCGCCGCGGAGTTGCGCGCGTCGATCAGGAGCTTAGTACCTTTATGAAATGATGGATCGGAGAGTGCTTCGTTTAGTCCATTTTTGTAGTCTTCGAGGGTGTAATGACCAGTCAGCTCGTAATTCAGGATGTTGTTGTCGAATTGGTGCGATGGCATAGCCCCTCCACATGCCAAGACGATCCGGATACCGGCGGGAATTGATTTTTTGGATGGAATTTATTAAGTATCCCCTACCGTCGATGAAGGTAGATAGTAATTTATGTTCGAGAAATGGTCTGTGACCGCCGTCACAATGGTTGAGCAGTTCAGGGTACCAGCTTTAGCTTGCCTGTTTCAGAAAGCAGCAGCCCTAAAGGCTGGGCTCCGAACTTCGAAATCGTTGCGATGAAGCACGAGTTCAAATGGTTGACCAGGCAGCGGTCCGCCGGGATTAACGATCGGTCCGCTTACTACCGGTAGCGTATGAATATTGCCGGCAATGAAGTTAGCCAGCGTCACCAGATCCTGAATCGTTATCTGCCCGCTGCCGTCCTGAAATACATCGCCTGAGATCTTTTGCGTTGGGCTTGGTGTTATGTTGCCCGCTATTATATTTGCAAGGACGACCAGATCCTGCACCGTCACTTGTCCATCACCTGTCAGATCGCCAGAGACAATGTTTATGTTTGTCAGGTCAAATGTTGCAGCAGTGTTCACTCCGTCGACAGTCGCGGTGACGGTATAGCTGCCCACCGACTGATTTGCTGTAGGAATTGGCGACAACGCACGACCATTGACGTCGGTCGTCGATGTAGCAGAGATATTATTTTCAGGGAATACAGCGCCGGCACTTCCATTGGGCACTATAGTGAAAGTAACGGTAGCATTATTAACAGGAATGCCAGAGCCATCGAGTACCGTCGCCTGAAGTGGTGACCCGAAAGCAAGACCTACACCTGCGTTTTGTGATGTTCCGGCCGTTGCTGAAATACTGGCCGCGGGTCCGGGCGTTACGTTGCTCAGAGAGAAAGAAGCGACGGGGACATTATTGCCCACATCCGCCGTCACAACATAACTTCCGGTAATGTTATTGGCGGTGAACAGAGGAGTGGTTGCTACTCCGCTCGAATTAGTCGTCGTGGTGAATGAAGAACCGCCGCCAGAGAATGTGCCGCTAGCACCGGTTGTCGGAGCGGTGAATGTGACGCTGACTCCGGGCATTAAAGCACTGTTCGTGTCTCGAACTGTTGCTTGGAGTACGACAGGGAAGCCAGCCCCGGGAGCTGTGCTCTGGGGTGTTCCAGCACTTGGAACAATACTCGAAGGCAAATCAATATTTGTCAGACTGTATGATGCAACTGGTACGTTTCCGCCTACACTGGCCGTCACCGTATAATTTCCGGCCTTATTGTTCGCTGTGAAGGAGGGCGCAACAGCTACTCCATTAAAGTCTGTGACAACAATGGCCGAAGTAACATTACCAGCGAAAGTACCGCTCGGTCCGGCACTGGGAGAGGTGAAAGTCACGTTAATTCCCGACAAAAGATTGTTGTTAGAATCGCGAACTGTTACCTTAAACGGGATCGAAAAAGTGGCCCCCGGAAGCGCGCTTTGGGGTGTGCCTTCGGTCGCAGTCACAACTGACGGCACGGCAAGGTTGACAAGCCCAAACGACGCTGGCAATGCCTTGCCCGGAATGTTTGCAGTCACGCTATAGCCACCGCTGATATTATTCGCGGTGAACGCTGGGGCGGTCGCGATGCCGTTGGAGTTTGTGGCTGCTGTGGCCGATAAACTACCGCCAGAAAATGTTCCACTGGCGCCGTTGGCCGGCGCCAGGAACGTTACACTCAGGCCATTTAACGGAACGTTATTCGAATCGCTAACAAACACTTGGAACGAATTTGGAAATACCGTTCCGATTTCTGCGGTTTGAGGCGACCCTGCTTTCACTGAAAGACTAATAGCGAGATTGTTCAAGTTAAATGAGGCAGGCGTTGCTGCGCCCGGAACGCTTGCTGAAACTGCATAGTTACCGACGGTATTATTCGCGGTGAATGCTGGCGCGTTGGCAATTCCACTAGAGTTCGTGGTAACGGTTACTGATGTGTTGCCGCCAGGAAAAGTTCCGCTGGCGCCGCTGGACGGAGCAGTGAAAGTCACGCCAAATCCCTGAAGTGGTCCGTTATTCGCGTCGCGAACTACAGCCTGAAAGGCCGCAGGATACATAAATCCGACTGCAATGCTCTGGGAAATACCAGCAGTTGACGCAATGCTGGATACAGGCGAAGTGTTTGTCAAACCAAAACTGACTTGGGGCAGCGTTGGACCTATACTAGCTGCGACTGAGTACGACCCTGGAAGTTCATTTGCCGATGGAATAGGTGAAACCGCAACGCCGCCTGAATTAGTGATGGCGGTAAAGGAATTAGCTCCGCTAACGAGTGCGCTCGGCCCTGATGAAGGTGCGGTAAAAGAAACAGTCACTCCGCTAATATTAATTCCGGATTCGGTCACCGTCGCCTGCAAGGGCTGACCAAAAGGAGTCAGTACTCTTGTCGATTGAGAACCGCCTCCGCTTGCCGTCAGAGAATAAACTGTGCTAACAGGTCCAATATCTGTATTTCCGCTCCCTACCCGAAATGTGCCTCGCTGCTCGCGATCAGCGAGTCTCACTAGCCGACCATTTTTGATGGCGGGGCTATTCGGTTGCGGCAGCATCGTTGGAGTAGACCCGCCATAGTTCCCAAGTGGCAGCAATAGAGGACTTGCCCCCGTGATATCAGTCGGCGCCAGCGCGGCTAAGGCATTTGGATTCGGACGTTGAAAAAGATTAAATCCATTGGAAACAAATCCGACACCGCTAATATCCGGATCGGACGGAGCGGACCCGACCAGGAGTCCTCCTGCGATGATGCTGTTCTTGAAAGGAACGCATCCAGGCGCGTCGGATGTGGCCACGTTCCCGCCAATATTCGCGGAGTTCCCAAAAATAGTAGTATCTGTAACCGATACATTGCCTACACAACTGATCTGCCCTGTGTCGAATTCTATACCACCACCTTTTCCCGAAGGTCCGGTCGTGTTTCCCGCAATAGTAGTGTCTGTTATATTTACTGAGAGCGAAAAGCCGAGATGAATGCCTCCGCCCCCGCCAGAACCTGCAGTGTTATTAACAACGGCGCTTCTGATAATCGATAAATCTCCCTGGTCGACATCAATGCCTCCGCCGGATGTGATAGAAGAGCGTGATACATCGTTGTTAGCGACCACAGAGTCGATCAACGCAAATCCTGTATTTAACCTTACAAGGACGGCTCCGCCACCTCCAGACGTATCTGTGCTTGACGGCGCTCCATCGCTGAGAGTCAAACCCGCGACGGTAACCCCTGTTGGTGTGAGTCCGTTTTGCGAGGGAAAAATAGTGAAGATCCTTGATTTATGGCTGCCACTGATCGCCAAGACGTTCGCGCCCGGTCCTTGGATAATGAGGTTCTTTGTAATAACAATCTCGCCGCTTGTTAATGCGATTATCCCTGTTACGTTGGGCGCAAAAGTCACAGTACTGTTGTTGCAAGCGTTCTGTACCGCATCGCGCAATGACCCGGGACCACTGTCTGAATTGTTAGTAACGATTGGCGAACAGTTGTTTGTCAGATGAAAGTCTACTGACAAAAATAAGAAATCCTGAGTCATTGCGGTAATCACAACACCTCCAGGATTATTATTTGCCGTGAAGATGGACGTCGTTGCTACACCGTTAGAATCGGTTATAAATGTGTTAGAGCCCGGAAAGGTAATACTCGGTTCAAATGGTTCTCCGGCAAAGAAGGTCACGGATATACCGGGCATAGGGTGATTGTTCTGGTCTAGAACACTGACTTGAAGAGGAAATCGGTATGCAGTTCCGGGAGCCGCACTCTGATTGTCGCCCGATATTGCTATGATTGATGTGAGGACCGGCCCCGCAATGTTCAACGGCGTAAAAACCTGTCCGAATGAACATATCGCATCGGTTATGTCTGACTCCACGAGAAAATTTCCAGCCCGAGTAGGCGTACCTGAAATCGTATTGCCGGAAAAAGTCAGTCCCGCCGGTGCATTCTTTACCTGCGATGTGTTGAAACCGCTGCCTCCACCAGATATCAGGGTCTGTGGAGGGTAAGGCACGCCTATGGCTCCGGGTGGTAAAGGAGATGGTGACACCGTGAAAGGGCTACAAGTCGGACCGCCGACGCAGGCATGAAATGAGGTTGTCAATGTGTATGACGAACCGATTCCGGCGCCGGGACTTGTTTCGACAACCACGATTTGAAACTGAGCAAGATTAGGAACGTTAAAACTAAAAGTCTGTTTTGCTCCCGAAGAACCAGCAGCGCCGATCATACCGGTCGTGGGGCTGGTCGGATCATAAATGAAATATGCCATCGCATAAAGATTCGCGCCGTTTGAACTTTCAAACGTCACCGTGACGCATTGATTAATTCCTGTGTTGGCAAATGAATATTGATCGAAAGCTCGCGCGCCGGTCAGGTCTGCCATTGTCGGGTTTAGCGAGTTGTTCCCGCAACTGCTCTTTTTTCCGTCGAGAGCCGGCATTCCTGTCTGCATTCCAGTATTTGAAGTGAACTCCGGGCTGATCTGCGGATGCCCGAGTGTTGCGTTAATCTCGGGCATAGGTTTTCCAGTTGTCACTGTTACTGTCAACTGCTGTGGGCTTGGAATTCCGTCGAACGTGACCAGCAGGAAAAGTTGAATTTGCGACCCGCAAGGAGTCCTTGGTTCAATAGCAAAAGTAAAAGGAGTCGTTGTATTTGCTTTGCTATTTGATGCAGAGATAGTTCCATACGAAGCAAAACTTTGACCAACCACCGCTCCCGACTCCAGCGAAGTGAATTGTGACACCGGAGGCGCCACTAATCTTGCCGAAACATTGGTTGCCGTGGCCGAGGATGGGTTGGTTAATGTGATTACAAGATTTACACCTTCGCCAGGTTCAATCGATCCGTTGTGATTGCTGAAATCTCCTTCGGTTACGTTCACAGCGCTGACTTTCAGATGCAGTTCCGGTGTTGGCTGAATCGATTGCAGGGCATTAAAGGCTTGTATGATTCCGGCGCCACTGACGTTATCAAATCCTGTTGACTCAATATCGAGTGCAGTATTCATCAGCACAGTTCTGATCTGCTGCGGAGTCAGCGAGGGATTGGCGGATTTGAGCAAGGCAGCGATTGCTCCCGCATGCGGAGCGGCTGCGGACGTACCAAAGAATAAGGTTGATTGAAGGTCGGGAAAGCCAGAATCAATACTAACTCCATCGGCAGCAGTTATGTCGGGTTTGTTTCTAACCAAGCCGCCGTTTGTACTGAACAAAACATTGCCAGGCGTAATTGGAGTACCTGCGGAACTGTAAAAAATTCGGCGGGGGCCATCAGAAGAGTAGTTCTCTACCACGTTTGACTGCGAAAAAGGATTCGGAAATGGGCCCGAGGGCGACTTCGAGTTAAATGCGGTAGACGCCGGAGTTGCGGCCACGCTAAAAGCGTCAGCCGCGGCAGAGTGTCCGTGCGTTTGCCCTGTTGTCGCCACTGTGAGAGTTCCTCCAAATGTATTTAGATTTATTGCACGCACCGCGGCGGTATTAGTCTTTAAGACCACCAGCACATCGCCAACTACAGCCGAACGGGAAATAATCCCTTCAAAAGGATCCTGGCTGCCACTCTGTACGTTTGTTGAAGACGCCTTAACAACCGTGAGAGCAGCATTCATCAAAAACAGGTCATAATCGTTATTAGATGCGCCCTGAGGATCCGACCATGTTAGAGTGTATGCTTGTCCTAAGGTGGTGACGGGATCTCCTTCAACTGGAGAAGACGGCGTGCCGAAGTTAAGAACCGTGCCGGTTTTACCACTACCCGGAATGGTTAAAGTCGAACCAGCGTCATTGAAATCACCTTCCCAAACGCCTGCAGTATGCTTTGCTACGGAACCTTCGTTTCCTGCGGCCGAAAAATAAAGCGCTCCGTCCGCACTCACCGAACTGACAGCCTGAGCCACAATGCCATCTTGAAACGCGGGCTCGTCAAAATAGCCAATGTCATCAATGATAATGTCGCAGTTATTCGGAGTCGATCGTAAGGCAAGAATGTTCTCGGCAAAACTGGCCTCGCTGACAACGGCTGTCGCGAAAAATAGCTGAGCTCGCGGCGCTATGTCGTGGACGATTTGAAGCATATCCGATCCTTCGTCCGAGCCTTGGTTAATCGGCAGGTCTTGAACGACTGTCACGGGCGTTAGATTTCCGAATGGATTACCTGGTCCGGGAAGGTTTCCGTTAGCAACAAGTGTGGTGAGTCTGCCCAGGGAATTAAGGCTATCCGACAGCACGCCAATCCTTACGCCTTCTCCGCTGTAACCGAATGCATCGCGAACGTCGTCAGCACGGTGGGTTCGGTCACCCTCAGAATCGATCATGCCTGTGAACATCGGAGCCGCTGCGGAATGAGCAAGATAGTTCAGCAATTTATTTCTGACCTTTTCGGCCCGATCGTTGAAAGAAGCGCGCCAAGCCGTAGGTGGTATAGGCGAACTTGTGTTTAATGATTGTTGATTGTCATTGTTGGATCGTCGCGCGCCCGTTCTGTACGATTGAACGGCAGTTTGGAGAAAACTAACATCTCTAAATCCTGCAACTGTTTCAACATCTGACAGGCTGATCCGAGCACGGATTGTTCCGTATTGAGCGGCTGCGTGAATAATCGCACCACCGAGATTTTGAATTCTGGATAAAAGATCATCGGTAACCGTGGCACTGATGTCCACCAGCAAATCGCCCGAGTCTTCTGCATTAACTTCCGCACGTACAAGCTGAACTCCGGCGGCCATCTGCTGGCCGCGGAATTCGCGCACCGCCTGCAATAACTGCGAATCTATTTTTCGCTGCGCAGGTGTCCGCTGCTCTTTTTCTGCAAGGAGAGCGGCGATTTGTTGACGGCCAGATTCCGTTATCCGAGTCGATCGTGCTGCTTCCGGAGACTGGATGCTGCCAGCCCGTTGCTGCGGCTTCCCGGCGCCGTTAACCATAGTGGACGCGCTGAGCTTACCAAGGTGCGGAAGTGCCGTTGAAATAATCGCCAACGCGCAGCCCGATATCAAAATGAGCGAGAATCGGAAAAACGAATACAGTGATCGATTTGTGCCAGGGGATCGCTTCCGCATTCTTAGTAACCTCTTTTTTCTGCCGGATTAACAATCGGTCCGCTAACGACCGGTAATGAATGGATATTGCCCGCAATGAAATTGGCCAGCGTCACCAGATCCTGAATAGTTATCTGACCTGTATTGTCCTGGAAAACATCTCCGCAGACTTTCTGAGTCGGCGTAGAAGTTATGTTGCCAGCTATTATATTTGCCAGAATCACCAGGTCTTGTACCGTGACTTGACCATCTCCGGATAAGTCGCCAGATACCACGACGATGTTAGCCAGATTGAAGTCAGCACTGGAACTTCCTTGTACAGACGTAGAAGCTGTAACGTCAAAACTTCCAATGATGTTATTTGCGGTGAGCGTTGGAGCGGTAGCTCGACCGTTGACGTCGGTGATAGCCGTTGCTGCGTTTTGATTGCCGGTGAAACTTCCCGTGGCGCCGCTGCCGCCTGGGTCCACTTGAAAAGTTACGGTAATGCCGCCAACAGGTATGCCGGAAGCATCAGCGACCGTGACCTGCAATGGCCCATAATCAATGTTCAGGCCGGCCTTTTGGCCTTGACCTTGGGTAGCAGTGACAGTGGCGGGTTGCCCAGGCGTGACGTTATTCAAACTAAAAGAAGCAGGGGTCGGATTGCCGGCGATACTCGCGGTCACCGTATAAGAACCGATGCTGTTATTAGCAACAAACAGTGGCGCAGTGGCGACTCCACTGGAATCAGTGTTGATGGACACCGACAGTCCGTTGCCATTGAATGTTCCGCTTGCTCCGTTTGATGGCGCAGTAAACAAGACGCTCACATTCGAAAGCGGATTGCCATTGCCGTCGAGAACCAAAGCCTGAAGCGGAATAAGGAAATTCGCTCCGGGAGCTGTGCTTTGTGGCGACCCGGTCTTGACCGAAACAGTTGGTGGAAGATTTGTCAGGCTGAAGGACCCAGGCTGGACATTGCCGTCAACACTCGCGGTTACAGAGTAACTTCCCACGATGTTGTTTGCGGTGAAAGCCGGTGCGGTAGCTACTCCGTTCGAGTTGGTAGCCACAGTTACAGATGTGACACTGCCGGCGAACTTGCCGCTCGCGCCGGTGGTGGGTGCACTGAAGGTGACGTTGATTCCTTGCACAGGTCCGTTATTCGAATCGAGAACTGTGGCCTGTAATGCGACTGGAAATTGCGCGCTCAGGGCCGTATGTTGAGGCGATCCAGCGGATGCCACAATGTTCGAAACCACTTGAATATTTGTTAAGTCATACGAAACCGCAGGAAAAGATGAACCGATGCTGGCTGTCACAGTATATGAACCGGCAAAACCATTGGCAATGACCGTCGGCGACGTTGCCAATCCGTTGGAATCTGTGATGACAGTGGCGGTATTCGATCCGCCGAACAATGCGCTTGCGCCTGAAGACGGAGCAGTGAAAGTGACTGTTGCTCCGCTAATGGGAACTCCTGACTCGGTAACCTTTGCCTGCAATGGCGATGCAAAAGGCTTTGTAGCATTTGCCGATTGTGGGGTTCCACCGATTAATGAGAAGCTGTAATCTGTACCCACAGATCCAATATCTGAACTTCCTGTTGGTCTACGCAGGAACCCACGTTGATCAAGGTCAGCAAGAACTGCCTGCGCTCCAGCATTGATTGCCGGACTGTTTGGTTGCGGAGGCATGCTTGGCGTTGGACCGCCATAATTTCCAAGTGGAAGTAAGAGCGGGCTTGCTCCGATGATATCTCCAAAGCCAGGAAAAAACGTTGCAGAAGATGTGTCCTGAATTATATTGTTTTGCCCACTGCCAAAAACA
>DASRDY010000038.1:0-32442 GCA_035652355.1 Blastocatellia bacterium | reverse complement strand
TCACGTAAACATCATTTCCGCCTAATCAACTCAAGACTGGGGTTAAGTTATTCAAAACATCAGCCTTAGCGTGTGAATAACGGAGGGAAACTCAATAACAGCTTTGGAATTATTACGCCTGAGGATTGGTTTCGGAACGGTCCACCTGCCTCTTTCTTTTTGAAACGGTAAAAACTGCTACTGCTACAACGGCGACTGCAAGAAAGGTCAGACCATATACAAGGTACGAATTGGCGGAAACTGATCCTGATTGTGCGGTGGACAGTGTGCTCAAAGTCAACAGTGAATCGATCAAATATTTCTTTGCGGCAGCTTCGTCATCGCCCTCTCTGAGCGCGGAATTTATATATACAACATGACCTTTACTGACCGTGGTCAGGACCAACTGGCGTTTTACGGAATCGTCACGCTGTCCGCCCAAAGGAGATCCGAACAGGATCAAGTGTTTGAAAGTCATATCGTTGATTGCCAGTGGAGCTCCGGAATTCTTACTAGCGACTGCTGGCATCGCGAATTTCCACAATAAAGCTTCGTGGTCCTTTGTCAAAGATACCTGTTCTGAAGTTGCATTCACCGCTTGGCCAAATTGTTTAGAAAGATAATCAATCTCCCAGTCACGATACTTTTCCAGCAGTCGGTGATCGCCGGACTTTGCCGTTGCTGCATCGGCAAAGTCATTCACCGGCACCGCATAAATCTGAACCAGGCGATTATCGACATTCAAGAACATTTGGAACATGGTGTTGACCGGATCGAAGTCTTTGCCTTTCAGCTCGATCGTGAAATCCAGGTCTTTACCTTGGTAAACTACCAGTCTGCCGTTCTCTGTTTTGCGAAGCGCGATGTAGGCCGACCTATCCTGACTTGATGCCGCCGAGAGAAACGCAACGATCATCGTCAGCGATAGAATTCCAGGCCAGAGGAGAGTTCTGTTCATACCCTTGTTTCCTTACAAACCATTTTACCGCGATATTAACATTTATGATTTAACTGACGCAGGCGTTCTGATAATCAGGCCCGGATTTTCAGGAAATCCAACCGCAGGACTGTCCTTTCCATTTCGTCGTGTGTTGCCATTTGCCATTCTTCTTTTCCAAAATTTGGAAACCTCCGGCTCCGCAGAGGGGTCCGCAGCTATGGCTAACATAAACCACCGCTATGGTTTTATCGGCATTGAAACCGACCGGAGACAATTGAGTATAGCCGCTTGAATCAGGGTATTTTTTGCGAAACGCTTCCCAACCTCCCTGCTTGAATATAGGATCCAGTTCGGCTCTGGTGATAAACTCATACTGTCTGCCAGCCTGGAAATCTGGTTGTAACACCAGTGATTTGCCATCCAGCTGTCTGTAATCGTCGAGTGCCGCACGCATAATCTTCTCCGATTCAGGATCAGGTTTCAGGCACATCATGAAGTGAGCGGTTTCCGCAAGGATAAGGATTTTCTTCGGCGGGGTTGAGCCAGCCGTTTCGTCCGGCCAGAGAATCGCAGTGTACACCTGATATGCCTCAGGATCGGCATACGGTTCTGGGCTCGCCGACTTTTTTGAAGAATCAGCTTGATAGCATAGACCGGTTGATGCAAGCACAAGAACAAGCAAAACGGCGCGGATCATATTACCTCCACAAATCGCCTCGCGGCCAGTCGTCGGCAGACTAGCAATAATATAGCGCGCATACCAGACGAATGAAACAGGACGATACCGGGCCGGACAATCAGTGGCACCTTAATTGCAAAATGAATCGTAGGATTTAGAAACTCACATGGAGGTGTAGGGATGAGATACGTACTTGCATGGCTGCTGGGAGTACCGATAAGCATATTGCTGATTATCTGGTTGGTCTCTCACGTTCTTTAAGTGCAGCTTGGACAAAGGATTTCGGGTGGCCGCACCGGAATAACTCACGAGGTGAGTTATTCCGGTGCGCTCGTTTTATTATATATTTCTATCGCTGCATTCCGCGAGCTTATCGTAAAGCCGCGAAGCTTCTCGCGGAGGCGTCCCACTCTGGAGCTTTTTGTATTGCCTGGACAACCTGCTCTGGCCTTTCAACGACGGTCCACATTAATCCATGGCGTTCGTCCATAAACCGTTCGTTGATGCAGCGCGTCAGCAGCTCTATGCAGGGATCGAAAAAACCGCGGATGTTAACCAGTATGATCGGATTGAAATAGAGCCCAAGGCGTTTCCATGTGATAGCTTCGAACAATTCCTCGAAAGTCCCGCATCCTCCCGGCAAAGCGATTATTGCGTCCGCGCTTTCGGCCATCAGGCGCTTGCGTTCGTGCATGTCGTCGACCAGACGCAGCTCAGTCAATCCCTGATGTCCCCATTCCAGGTCATTCATAAAATGAGGCAAGATTCCGATGACCGTTCCGCCAACCGAAAGCGCCCCATTTGCCACTGCTCCCATCATCCCGGTCGATCCTCCGCCGTAAACAATGGTCACATTCTGTTCGGCCAATTCTCTGCCCAATTGCCAGGCGCCGTTGAGGTACTCGGAGTCGATTTGTTGACTGGATGCGCAATAAATACAGACTCTTTTAATGGTTCTTGTCATAATTTCTTTATATGAAGGTGAGCTTTGCAGGCAAACAGAAGTCTGGTGCCCCCGGCTGGACTCGAACCAGCGACCCTCAGCTTAGAAGGCTGATGCTCTATCCAACTGAGCTACGGGAGCCTGCCGTTATGATAACTGGTCGGGGCGAGTGGATTCGAACCACCGACCTCCAGATCCCAAATCTGGCGCGCTAACCAGGCTGCGCTACGCCCCGACTGGCAAAGCAGGTAATGTAGGGGCCGTCATGTGCTTTGTCAAGGCTCGGTCAGGCTCTTTGTTGCCGTTTATCAGCTTCCATGCGCACTCGTAAAATAGTAGCATGCACCTCGCCAAACGAACCGCCGGCATTTCAGGCTAGGATTTTCAAGTTTTTAGGTACAGAGGGGAGATTACCGTTATGAGTTTTATCAAGAGCGGAAATCACCTTAAGCCTCAAACTGTTGCTCGGCCAGTGCTTGCGCACGAACAAAACAGACACAACTTGCCGAAACCATTGATACAACCGAAGCGAGCTCCGTCTCCTCCGCCGGTTTATCGTCCTGGTGTTCGATCTATTGTTTTGCAGCCCAAAGCGCCGATTGTTCAGCAAAAGACTAGCGCTGTACATCGCCCAATAGCGCCTCCCGTCTTTAAACCAAAGCACCGCGAAGTCGTGCAGCCAAAGCTGGCTGTGACCGAACGAAAGCCTGTCGTTGCGCCGCCGGTCTATCGGCCAGAATTAAAGAGAACAGTGCAGCCTAAAGCAATGACTGCTAATCAAGCCTCCAATCCGGCGAAGGCAGCAACAAGACCGAGTAGTCCACCCACATTGCGGACTGTGCAAAAGAAACCGGCCATAACAGAATCGTTGCCGAACGGGAGAAACGGGGCGTCACGACAAAAGCCTATTACAGCGAATACAACCAGGACTTCCGTTAATAAATCGCCACAAACACGCGGTGTCGTGCAGAGGATGATCGGGTTTGAATACGAGGTCGGCGCCATCAACGTGCAGAAACACACCTCGTGGGTAAAACCATCATGGGGGCAATGGGTATATCCGAATAAAGGCGAGGTGTTGATATCCAGGAGCGGCTACGATATTACCGCCGACCTAAACGATGACCAGAGAAATCTGGAATTCATTACGAAACCAATCGACGAAACAGCGCCTGGAGCTATATCAAGGATTCGGCAAATGGCAAGAGATATTGCCAGTGATTTAAAAGCGATCTACGACGCGAGTGTAAAGTCCAAAGATCCCGAAAGCTGGGTAGGCGCAAACGAGATTCCCCGATTGAATGGGTGGTGGTGGCATCGGTTTCAGAATCGGGTTAATAGCTGGAACGCTGTAAACGGTCAATTGCAAATGACGGGCGGAGTTTCATTAAACAAAATCTGGAAAGTTTTGTCCGGAAGCGCTCTTGGGCAGGAGCCCGCGCAACTGCAGGGCGAAGCGGAAGTCAAACACGATCGATTAAGAAGCTTTTATCAGAGCAATCCGGCAGCGGAGGCAAAGCAGCCCATCTATCGCAGGGCGATGTTGGAAGTAAACAACCGATTCGCCCATCGCAATGCATGGCAAGATATATCGTTATTGAGAATGCTGGCCAGTGCCATTACGCTGATGGCAACAATTCCAATCGAAAAGCGCGGCGGATTTGAAAACAATAGGAATGCGCTTTTGCTTGCTAAAACCGACTATTCAAAAATATTGCATATGGTAGTGGAAAGGGCCCACGCCGTAATACCGGAAACGCCTTTCCTCAACGCCTTGCTGGCGACGGTAAATGCGTTTGTTCCGGTCAACGAAGCCGTCAATAGCGCGTCCAGCGTTCTCCCAGCTTATCATTCGGTTAACGGAAACACGTTCACTGAACTGACTTTCGGGGACTGGGTTGCGTGGGCTCTGCCGGAAGTTGATCCTCTTGCCGAAGAGTTCGGTGAGACGGAATTTCTGCAAGGCATGGACAGGCTGACCTCAAAGGAGTTTCCGGGCAGTGAGGCGAAGAAGAAGGAGATGCGAGCGTACGGAACATTCGGAAGCAAGACCGATCCAGGTAGCAAGGTTATTTTCGAATTCCGGAACCTGACGACTGCCGCTCCAAGCGAGCTTGAAGCATCAATGGCGGGAATAGCTAAATACCTTAGGCGCGACGTTAACGGATAGGGTCAGTGATATCAGCGAGGCTCTGGCACTGGCTCGCTGCTATCCGTTTCGAGACTTGGCCGAAGCTGCTTGCGTCGCTCCCTGATTCCGTGCATAAGGCTGTACATTGCAGGCAGAACCAAAAGGATCAACACCGCCGAAGAGATCATTCCGCCTACAACCACACGAGCAAGCGGCCGTTGAGTTTCCGATCCGATTCCCGTTGCCAATGACGCAGGCAACAGTCCAATCGCAGCCGCAAGTGCTGCCATCAGCACCGGTCTCAGTTGCAATTCCGATCCGCGCATTACTGCTTCACGCAAAGGCACACCTTCTTTGCGTAATTGCCGGATGCGCGATATTAAAATCACGCCGCCAAGAACTGAAACGCCGAACAGCGATATGAATCCGACTGCCGCTGAGATGCTGAAATTCGTGCCAGTTATTAATAGAGCTATCACTCCCCCGATCAATCCAGGTGGAATTGCGCCAAGTATCAGCAACGCGTCGGAAACACTGTTGAATTGTCCGTAGAGCAGAAAGAAAATTATCAGCAGGCTGACCGGTACGACAATTTCCAGTCGAGCGATTGCTTCCTGCAGTTCCTGAAACTCGCCCGCCCATTCATAGTGATAGCCCGATGGCAGCACCACCTGTTGTTTGATCTTGGCCTCGGCTTCGGCGATTGTGCTCTGCAGATCGCGACCTCGGACGCTGAACTTGATCGGAATATAGCGACTGTTGTCCTCGCGGTATATAAACGAGGCTCCCGTTTGTTTGCTGATATCGGCGACTTGTTTCAGCGGCACGCGCCCTCCATCGGGTGTGCCGATCGTAATGTTAGAAATTGCTTCGACGTTTTGCCGGTATTCTGGCAAAAAGCGCACAACGACATCGAACCGCTTTTCGCCATCGAGTACCTGTGTGACCGCCTGTCCTCCGATTGCCGCCTGAACTACACCGTTCACATCACCGGGCAGAACGCCATATCGAGCGGCCTGCTGACGGTCCACTCTTATTAACAAATTAGGCTGACCTAACTCACCGAACACGCCAAGATCCGCTACACCATCAATAGTGCCCATCACATCTTTGATCTTGTTTGCCGTTGCTTCGAGTTTCTCCAGATCGTCACCGAACAGCTTGATTGAGTTCTCGCCTTTCACACCGGACATCGCTTCCTCAACATTATCCTGGATGTTCTGCGAGAAGTTGAAATCGACACCTGGAAAACGTTTTAAGTCGTTCTCCATATGCTCGACCAGCTCTTCTTTGGTAAGTCCCCGCGGCCACTGTTCACGAGGTTTCAATGGAACGAAGAATTCGCAATTGAAATAGCTGGTGGGGTCGGTGCCGTCATCGGGACGACCAAGCTGGCTGACTACGGTTATCACTTCAGGATATTTTCGAAAGACCGCGCGCATCTGGTCAGCGAGTTCAGAGGCGTAAGTAAACGAGATCGTGTTTGGCATAGAAGCGCGCACCCAAAGATTGCCCTCTTCAAGTTTCGGCATGAACTCGCCACCGATGAGCGGAAACGCTGCGAGTGTGGCGATCATCGCAATCACTGCTATAACTGTAGTAACGATCGGTTGGTTCAACGCGGTTCGCAGCATCGGACTGTAAACTTTTCTGATAGCGCGAACCAGCATTGTTTCGCGTTCGCTCGCGCGTTTAAGGAAGATCGATGCCATCACCGGAGAAAACGTTAGCGCAAGCAGCAATGCCCCTGTCAGTGCGAATCCGTACGTCACCGCCATCGGTCCGAAGACCTTGCCTTCGACGCCACTCATCGTAAAAAGCGGAATGAATGCGACAACGATAATTGCTGAAGAGAAGAAGATTGGTTTCACTACTTCCATCGCTGCCTGCTGAGTCACGCGACGGACATTCTCATGATAGACGTACGGTTCTGCGAGATGACGATAGATATTCTCGACCATTACGACCGAGGCATCAACAATGATGCCGAAATCGATTGCGCCCATTGAAATCAGGTTAGCCGAATCTCCGCGCAACACCATCAGAATGAATGTGAATAGCAGCGAAAGCGGGATCGAGAGCGCCACAACCAGCGATGCTCGCAGATCGCCGAGGAATGCAAGCAATATGAATGCGACCAGGACCATTCCTTCGATCAACGTATGCGTTACGGTGTGAGTAGTCAGATTGATAAGATCGGTGCGGTCGTAATAGGGGACAATCTTCATTCCAGTCGGAAGGATGCCGTTGTTGATCTGTTCGACTCTTTGACGGACGCGATCAAGTGTCGGGAGTGATTTTTCACCTTTGCGCATCAGGACGATACCTTGAACGATGTCCTGCTGGTCATCTTTGCCGACTCGACCGGTCGGTACTCGACTTCCGATTGTGACTTCGCCGAGTTGCTTAACATAAATTGGCGTCCCGTTTTTCGATGCGACGGCGACATTCGATATGTCTTCCGAGTCTTTGAACAGACCGATACCACGGACGTTAAAGCTTTGCACCCCCAGCTCAAGATAATTCGCGCCCACGTTCGAATTGCTGTTCGCCAGGGCTGTCATTACCTGAGGCACAGTGACGTTGAATGCGATAAGTTTGTTTGGATCTAAATCGACGTGGAACTCTTTGGTCGGGCCACCGAAGCTAACGACGTCGATTACGCCGGGGATTTGTTTGAATTGCCGCTCCAGGATCCAATCTTCAGCGACCTTCAAGTCCATCAAGGAAACACCGGGATCGCCGACAAGCTGGTAACGATAAATTTCACCAACTGCTGAAGTCGGCGAGAGCTGAGGCTGTACGCCCGCCGGCAGAGTTACCAACTGCATTCGGTTGAGGACTTCCTGGCGATCAAAGTTGTAATCGGTTTCAAATTGGAAATAGCATTTGATGTCGGTCAAGCCGAACAATGATATTGACCGAATATGATCGAGGCCCGGCATTCCGTTAAGCTCGGTTTCCAGGGGAACGGTTATCTGGCGTTCCATCTCTTCGGCAGACCAGCCGCCGTTTTGGGCAATGACTTCGATTGTTGGAGGCGATGGGTCGGGGTAAGCTTCGATGTTGAGTTGCTTAAAGGCGAACAAGCCGCCTACTAATAGAATAACGGATGCTGCCACAACCAGCAGGCGCTCGCGCAAAATGAAGTCTATGAATTTACCCATCAAACCTGACTCCTAATGACCGAGTTCGTTCAGCAACAAGCTGCCGCGAGTCGCCACACGCTCTCCTGGTTGCAAACCGTCCCGGATTTCGACCAGACCATTCGTTTCGCCTTTAATATGAACCTGGCGGCGCTGGAAATGACCTTTTGATTGTTCGACAAAAACCATCGAATCCGTCCCGTGAGTGACGACTGCACTGCTGGGAACAGCGATGGCAGTTTGTTGCTCGGCTGAACCGATCTTTATTCGTGCGAACATTTCTGGCTTCAGCAGTCCTTCTTTATTACTAATCGCGCATCGTACGTGCACTGTGCGCGTCGAAGGGTCGACCGTCGGGCTGATAAAAGAGATGCGAGCGGGAAAGACCTTGTCAGGAAATGCCGATGTGGTTATCTCGACCGGAGCGCCGACTTTCACTCGTGAAAGATCGCTTTCAAACAAATCAGCTTGAATCCACAATGTCGACAAATCGGATATCAGAAACAGCGGATCAGGCGCATTGTTTTGTACGAATTGTCCCGGACCAATTTTGCGATCGACAATTGTTCCCGTGATCGGCGCGCGAATAATCAGTCTCTTATCAACCTGAGTGCCAATCTTCGTTATCTCTTCAGGTGTTTTTCCGAACAGCGCGACCAGACTTTCGGCCATCGACAGCGCGGCCCTTGCTCTTCTTTGATCGTCCTGAGCTTTCGCCAACTCGTTCTGTGCCTGTTGAAAGTCTCTTGTCGAAATTGCCTCACGGTCGTGCAGTCGACTGGACCGCTCCGCTTCAACCTCGGCGGCTTTGAGGCTGATGTCTGCCTTAGCCAGGTCTGATCTTGCCTGAGTCAATTGATTTTCGGCATTCACGAGATCGGGCGATTCAATTACCACCAGAGGCTGTCCTGCGCTGACGCGGTCGCCTTTGTTTGCCAAAACCTCAAGAGCGCGTCCGGAATAAGGCGCAACGACAGGAGTGAGGCGGTCTTCGTTGAAACTGACCTTGCCGGTCGTTTCTTTGTCGACGGCGATGGTTTGCTGTGTTACAGGTTCGACTTGAAGTTGCTGAATTTGTGCGTCATCAACGACAACGACGTCTGTCGGTTGAGCAGGCTTGCCATCGTCAGTTTTTTTCGATGTGTTAGAGGTTGGACGATGCAACAGAATTATTGATCCAGTGACGATCACTGCGACCAGCAAGGCTGCAATCAGAAAATATGGCCAACGTGACCTTTTGCGCGGCCGCACCGGTATGTGACCCAGCGGTCTTGCTGGCTCCGGTTTGTGCTCCTGCTCTTCGGGTGGGATGTCTTTGTATTCATCCTCTAATTTCAATTCCATATATTTACCTCAAAATCTCTATCGAAGCGGTCGCCCCACCGCCTGTTCCAGTTGCCATAAACTCATCTGGTAATCGGAACGAGCCTGGTTGTAGGCGGTCAGAGCCTGGTTATATGTCCGCTGCGCATCCAGGAATTCAAGAAGACTGGACGCGCCTTCCTTAAAGCTGTAATCAGAGATGGTCTTTAGCTTTTCGACCGGCTTCAGGTTTTGCTTGTTATACAGATCCAGCACCCGCCGGGC
The DNA here is from genome assembly GCA_035652355.1 of Blastocatellia bacterium. Classification (GTDB taxonomy): domain Bacteria; phylum Acidobacteriota; class Blastocatellia; order DASRDY01; family DASRDY01; genus DASRDY01. The sequence goes on along the minus strand of DASRDY010000038.1, from coordinate 23,037 downwards.
GGATTGATACGCTTGATATGCTTTCTCGACATCGGTCGTGGCCTGGAGTTCTGCCTGGCGCAACAACGCTTCTGCCGACATTCGCTGAGCGTCCGCCTGCGTAATGGCCGCCTGCTGGTTGTTGTAAACGAATAGGGGAATTTGCAGAGTCAGACCGGCAGCGTGATCGTCGCCAACGCGCTGATATTCGAATCCCAGTATGACGTCGCGCGACCTCTGAGCCCGGGCAAGCTGGACACCGCGAGTAGCGGCTTCCAGGTTGTTTCTAGCCACGATCACATCCGGTCTTTCGGTAAGCGCAATTTGGCGCAACTCACCCAATGTTTGAACAATCGGTCGGTCGTCAAACGTTCCAGAAATTTCCAGCGGCGCAGTGGCGAGCGCTCCATCAATTTGTGTTTGTTGATCTCCTTGAACGGCAGGGCCAGAAGTTACAGACGAAGCTTCCGCAATCGCCGAAGCAGAAACATCCTCCGCCTTTGCTCCAAGCAAATTAAGAATGTCCCTGGTTGCCATTTCATAGCTAACTCGCGCCTGAATCACTGCTTGCTGGTATTGTAGTTTTCCGGCTTGCACGCGATATAACTCGGCGCCGGCAATGTCGCCGTTTTCGACTTTAGCTTCCGTTAGCCGCTCGGTTTGTTCGTATTGATGATTTATCGCCTCGACCAGTTGCAAATTCTGCTGAGCCAAAAGGGCAGCAGTGAACGCCTGTCGAAGCTGAAACAATTGAGTCCGGATTGCATCAAGCGCGAGCGCTTCAGACGCCTTAACCTGGAAGTCAGCCTGCGCAATCCGCAGCTCCCGTTTGCTGCCGCGTTCGATCGTTTTGTCTACGTGAAACGTGTAGGTAGGCTGCGCGCCGGCATCTGAATTGGTGCTGAAAAATCTTGTAAAAGATCCGGCCAACGGCGAATAAAAAGGAAATTGCTGAGCGCCTACCGTCAACACCGGGTTCGGTTTGTAACTGGCAATCAGTCGCGCTGCTCGCGTCGCGTCGATTTGATAACGCGCTGCGATGACCGACAAATTACGCTGAATCAAAAGATCTTCAGCCTGTTTTAATGTGAGTCTTCTTGGTATAGCTCCAGATTGGCTTTGTGCCATCGCGGGTGATGAAAACAGACACAGCGCGACAAGGCTATACGACCAGACTTTTCTTAGCATCGTCCAAACCTCTCGCTCAAAACTCGCAGGTCGCTATATGGTTCACCTGCGGCGGCAAACGTTGCAGTCGAGTTCCAACTCAATGATCTATGTTGTTGGTATTTGTAATGAGCGATCAGGTCAGACGCGGAGGCCCACGTTTGCGGACGCTTCTAGCGGAAGGAGACAGAACAAAGGGGTTTGAGTGTAGAGATAACAACTCAGGCGAGAAACAAACGCATTCACGACGTTCGTTGCCGAACAGCTCAAGAGTATGTGCCGCTCTTGTTACTTGGTGCTGCTGATATTTGTCATTAAAGAGAGAGTCTGTGTTGTTGTTGAAAACTGCGCTCAGGTCAAAATCCTGTTGCTGGATCTGCTGGTATGAAGTGGCAGGACCGAACCTGCCTCTCCCGTCATTAATCCAGAAAACTATAAGGTCGGGATTATCGGGCGAATACCATATCAGATCCTGATCGTTGTCGTGATCGATATCGCTGGAGATCAGCTTTCCACGATCATAAACTTTTGAATCGAACGAAAGATTTGTTGCGGGCGCGCTGCTGAAACTTACATGTATATTCTTAAAAGGACCGTCGGTTGAAAGTTCCGCGACGTCCGCAAGAGAGTCGCCATCGAGATCAGAGAATATCGTCTGTTGAATCAGCGAGGAAACGCGACGCGGAGTATTGTCGCGGATTGCAGCGCGATCTCGCGCGGAAATGACAGAAAACCAAGGCCCAATGATGAGCGCGATCAATATGAAGCTAAGAGTTTTCCGTACCAAGCGTCTCTTCTCAACAATCGCTCTCTCAAACTGCGAGCCAATGACAAAAAAATACAGCGCGCTTCGTCAAAACACAAGACCTTTTGCGAAGACGGGCAGTTAATGGTAGATAATAGGAATTGTTTCTTTGTTCTCAATGAACTGAATGGCGTCGCAGCGTCGTATACGTTCAAAAACAATCAGGAGCTAGTGGTGATGCGGAAAATAGTCGTCATTTTCGTTCTTCTTTCGGTTGTATTCCTGCCGTCGACAAAGGCGATTCAAAAGACGCCCGAGAGTTCTGCAAGCGGTCGTCTTATTGGCGAAATCTTCGCGAACGGTCAGCAGATGCATTATCTGTCAATCCTGAGTGACGGGATTGGCAGTCGATTGACCGGTTCAGCAAATGCTCACCAGGCTGTCGAAGCGATGGAAGCCGAAATGAAGAAGATAGGTTTGGTGAACGTTCATCGCGAAGGATTCAAGGTTCCTGTTTCCTGGGAGCGCGGACCAGCTATTGGAACACTCGTTTCCAGTGGCGATAGAAGATTATCGATCGCGTCTTACACCTGGACGCCGGGAACCTCAGGGAACGTTGAAGGCGACGTTGTGCTGATTGGATCGGGTCATCCAGAGGATATTCAGAAGGTAGCTTCGCAATTGAAAGGGAAGATTGCATTGGCGATTCCGTCAGGAGCGACACTGGACGAAGTTATCTACAACTTTTACCGAGCGCCGGGTATTGCAAAAGAAGTCAAAGATGCCGGCGCCATCGCATTGATGATCGCGTCCGACAAGCAGCATTCGATGCTCTATACCGCCCCAGTAGATTTCAATGCCAGAGTTGCGGCTCTGCCATCGATTTCGCTCGGCGCTGAAGATGTCGGATTGATTACGCGACTAATGTCCGAGGGCAAGTCTCCACGTGTTCGTCTGAACATCAGCAACAAATTAGGACCGGCGTTTGAAGCGGAAAATGTCGTCGGCGAAATCAAAGGCAGCGAGCATCCTGATGAAATCGTTGTAGTCGGCGCACATCTTGATTCGAACGATTTGGGACCAGGAGCGCTGGACAATGGCGCAGGTTCTTCCGCTGTTATGGAATCTGCACGGGCAATGAAGGTGCTGGGGATCGTGCCAAAACGGACTATCAGGTTCGTTCTGTTCATGGGCGAAGAGGAAGGCATGCTGGGTTCAAACGCTTATGTGCGCGAGCACAGAGCAGAGATGGAAAAAACAATCGCGGCTCTTGTTATGGACATTGGAGCAGGGCGCCCCACTGGATGGTATTCGATGGGCAGAACCGATCTGGACGACCAGATTCGCAAATTAATGGGACCGCTACAGATATTTGGGATGTCGGGTATAGAACATTCGGCTTTTGCCGCAACTGACAACGCGGCGTTTATGGCGGAAGGTGTGCCCAACCTGATTATGAATCAGGACGATTCGTTGTATTTCACTGTTCACCATACAATCGCGGATACTCCTGACAAAGCAGAGCCGCGAGATTTCGCAACCTGCACTGCGGTTCTGGCGGTGACAGCATACACTATTGCGGATCTTCCGGAGCGATTTGGTCGTAGATTATCTTCAGAAGAGGTTAAGAAGATGGCTGCCGAGTTTAAGGTCGAAGAACAGTGGCGCGCCACCGGAATATGGTAGATCGGTTGACAGTCATAAATCGAGCAAACCTGGATGTCGCCGCGATTGCGGAGATAGAAAGCGAGATACCGCAAAGCGTCTCACTGAACGATGTAGTGAAATGGACCCTATCTCCGCATCGGCCACTAAAAATAGTTGCTGCAATCACACCTGATGAATTTACGCACGATATCGCAATAAACTGGGGCGATGGCGTTGTGCTGGTTTTTGGAGCAACTTGACTGGGCGCAGTCACAATGGTCTCAGTCTGGGATCACATTCCAACGTCAAATGAAATCATCGAGTTGCGAACGAGCGAAGGCTGGACTCCTACGTGTTCACTGCTTCGCGATGGACCAAAGATTTTAGGTGACGCGGAACTGTGGTCGGGGATCGGTGGTCAGGGGTCGGAATAAGAAATCTCTAACTGAAACCGACCACCGACCACAGACTTCTGACCACTGCTTTATTCTGATCGCAGGGCTATAATTGGATCGACCTTTGTTGCGCGGCGGCCGGGAATGTAGCTGGCTAAAATTGCAACTAAGCCAAGCAGAACTGATACCACAGCAAACGTCAGCGGATCAGTCGGACGAACGCCAAATAGAAGACTCGACATCAACTGTGTCAGGAAAAACGCACCGATGATTCCGACGACAAGACCAATGATTGCGAGCTTTGCTCCCTGACCCACAATCATCTTCAGCACATCGCCAGTCTGTGCACCCAGCGCAACTCTAATACCGATCTCTTGTGTTCGTTGCGATACTGAATAAGAGATCACGCCGTATATACCGACAACTGCCAGGATCATTGCCGCTACAGCGAAAACACCCAGCAGAAGCATATAGACGCGGCTGTCTGCTATGGAATCGGCGACAACATCCGTCATCGTTTCAACGTTGTAGATCGGCTGTGCCGGATCGACCGAAAGAACTTCTTTTCGCACGGCGCTGGTCAGGCTGGCAGGATCAATGTCGGTTCGCACTACAAAACTCATGCTCTGGCTTAACGGAAAATCCTGGACCTGGTCCGGCGGCATAAAGAGTTCAAGGCGGATATCGTTCGTCAGTCCTGACTGTTTCACGTCGCGAACAACACCGACGATGGTGCCGGGATTGGGATCGTCAACCTTTAACTGGTGGCCGACCGCATCTCCATTCGGCCAGAATTTTTTCGCGAACCTCTCGTTTATTATAAAAACCGGCTGCGATAACTTTGTGTCCAGATCCGTAAAGTATCTGCCGGAAACCAATGGTATTCCCATCGTTTTGAAATAATCAGGAGTCGCAGTGCGATACTCCGCCCAGGGAGCATTTCCGGCGGGGAATGGCTCGTGGCCGACGATTTCGAACCCTCCGTTCCATCCGTAGCTTTGAACCGGCAACATATTTATCGCGCCGACTGACTTCACTCCCGGCACTGACGCGATTCGTTCAATGGCCTTTTTATAAAAGGCCGCAGTTGTATGCTGGTCGGGATATTTCGTTACCGGCATTGTAACCCGGAACGTGAGCAGTCCTTCGGCCTTGAATCCCGTGTCAACTTGTCCGAGCGCGGCGAAACTTCGAATCATCAAACCAGCGCCGATTAACAGGACAAGGGTCGAAGCAATCTCTGTGACAACCAGAATATTGCGAAAGACGTTATGTCCGGGAGCGCCGGTTGTAGCCGCTCCGCTCTGTTTCAATGATCCTTGAAGGTTTGTCCTGACGGCCTGAAAAGCTGGCACCAGTCCGAAGGCAATACCAGTGATCATTGCCAGCGCCATAGTGAAGCCGACAACACGCCAGTCCAGAGTGATCTCATTTGTGCGCGGCAGAATGTTACTGCCAAGCTTAACCAATAAATCGGTTCCAAAAACCGCCAGACCGAGGCCAAGAATTCCTCCGATAATCCCCAACACAAGGCTCTCGACAATGAATTGGCGGACAAGCCTTTTTCCACTTGCGCCAAGCGCAGATCGAATTGCGATTTCACGACGGCGTCCTGCTCCTCGCGTCAGCAGCAGATTAGCAACGTTTGTGCAGGCAATCAGCAAAACAAAGCCGACTGCGGCGAGCAGCACAAGAAGCTGTGGCCGAATATTACGGATCATCTCTTCCTGCATCGGCACCACGCGGACTCCGCGACCAGTTTGTGTGTCGGGATACTGCATCGCCAGTCGGCTGCCAATTGCGGACATCTGCTCGCGCGCTTGCTCAACGCTCACTCCTGGTTTCATTCTGGCAATGCAAAAGTATGCGTGACTGCCGCGGCTGTTGGCGTGCTCCGGATCGACAATAAGAGGTACCCACAACTCAGTCGTTTTGGATGGCAATCTGAATCCGTCCGGCATAATCCCGATAACGGTGTACGGCATACCACCGAGGGAAATCGTTTTTCCGATTAGAGTCGGATCTGCGCTGAAATTTCTGCGCCACAATCGGTCGCTCAGGACCACAACCGGATTGCTGCCCGGTTGGTCCTCGCCAGGAGAAAAGCCTCGGCCAAGTTCAGGTTGAACGCCGAGCGTATCCAGATAATCTGCGGTGACCAATGCTCCGGGAATTCGCACGGGGCTGTCTGCACCCTGAAGATTGAGGCTGGCATTGGTGTACGCCGCGATGTGCTCGAAGACGGTGTTCTGCTCTCGCCAGTCTTTCAAGTTTGGCACCGACACGGTTCCCCAGCCACCTGAATTAAGGAAAAGTTCGTTGAGCACGACCAGCCGATCAGCACTCGGAAGCGGCAATGGCCGAAGCAGCACGGCATTGACGACTGTGAAGATTGTGGAATTTGCTCCGATGCCTAATGCGAGCGTAAAAATTGCGATAAGACTAAATGCTGGGTTCTTTACCAAAAGCCGCAGAGCATAACGAATATCTTGCCACAATGTTGACATAACAAACTCCTCCAGTGATAGGGTTGTGTAGCGCAGGCTTTACCAGAGATTAGGTTAGTGGTTGTGATGGGAGGATGGTTTCAATCTGTGGCGCATAGAGAGTGTCAGGACCGTCGGCGGTAGCCGACGGGTATATCCGGTTAACAATCGAGTTGACGTTACCGGACCTACCCAGTCGCTACCGCAACCGGCACTGAACTTACGAGCCAATTGATACTGGAGGCAGGTTCGCTGCCTTGAGTTGATCATTGAGTGCTTTCAAGTCCCGGGTCTTCAATTCGTCCCAACGCTCAAGCAACTCGTCCAGGGATTTTTGCGCATCCTCAGCCGCTGCTGCAGCTTGTGAAGTTGGAGCAGCATCGGCACCCTGTAGCGTTTCCATTGATTGAATCAACTCGCCACTCACTGAAGCCAGAGTCGGTCCCGCAGCCTGTCTTTGTCCGCGACCGCCGCCACCACCTCCGCCAAAGCGTCCACCACCGCCTGCGCCGGCGATTGCGGTTGCTTTTTGACTGAGCGCGGTGATTGCGTCTGCCAGCGCGCCTTGCCCGGCTTTGTCGTGCAAGGTTTTCAATTCCTCTGTCAGTTTTCTGATTTCGGCGATTGTGTCCTGAGCCTGTCGCTGTCCCTCGTACATCTTCATCGAAAGGCTGAATTGTTTAGCGAGGCTCAAGGGAAGAATCTTCACTCGCGGGTCGAGTTTAACCGTCAGTGTCTGCGTGTAGGTCTCGCCTCCGGCGGACAGCTTAACGGTGTATTGGCCCGGCATCACCGCGGGCCCCTGTGGCTCACTCGGAGTGTCCATATAGATCGCCGAGATCGGGTATTGACGAGCAGTGTTCGGCGGCGCCGGATAATGAAGGTTCCAAACAAACCGCTGCATTCCTGGCTGCGCGGAGAGAACTTGCGGACGTCGCACCCAGTAGGTCGGAACGTTCAGTTCTTTGTCATTGATCGGCTCTGGCTTGTCGTCGCTCGCGAATCGAGTGATGAGTTTATTGTTCTGACCGAAGATCTCTAACACTACGGGCGCGTTCTGCGTGCCCTTCAAATAATAATTGATGATCGCTCCGTCTGGCGGATTCTTTCCCGCAGGTTCTTCAGGCGGAAGCGGAGTGTCGGTGTTCGTATCTCTCTTAATCCGATATGCAACTTCCGGCTTGAACAGATAAGCGTTCGCCGCCGCGACATCTGCATCGATCTGTCTCAACGGAGTTATATCGTCCAGGATCCAGAAACCCCTGCCGTGCGTTCCCGCGACCAGGTCGTCTTTGTGAACGACAATGTCGCGAACAGATGACGGAGGCAGGTTTAATCTCAGAGACTGCCAATGATCGCCGTCATCAAAAGAGACATATACGGTTCGCTCAGTTCCTGCGAATAAAAGGCCTTTGCGTACAGGATCTTCTCTAACTGAATTGACTGGAGCATCATTGGGAAGACCATTGATGATTTCCTTCCAGGTCTTTCCACCGTCGTGAGTGCGATAAATATGCGGCCGCATATCATCCAATCGAATTCGATTGATTGCAGCGTAGGCCGTCTGCGAATCGAACCGTCCGGCATCGATGATTGAAACCTTGCTCCAGGAAGTCAGTTCCGGTGGTGTTACATTTTTCCAGGTCTTGCCGCCGTCGCGTGTCACGTGAATCAACCCGTCGTCAGTCCCGGCCCAGATTGTATTAATATCGTGATAAGACGGAGCGATGGTGTAAACAACTCCTCTGCGTGCCATTGTCGCCAATTCGGGTGTTCTGTACACGCCGATGCTTGCCGGCACATCCGGATGTTCGCGGGAAAGGTCAGGGCTGATTACCTGCCAGCTTTGACCGCCGTTTATTGTTTTGAATACGACGTTGCCGCCATAAAACAGGACGTGTTTATCTACTTCAGAAAAGATTAGCGGAGCAGTTCGCAGGAAACGATATTGACCGCCTCCGCGACGACCGCCAGGTGAAACGTTCTGCACTTGACCAGTGATTCGATTGTATCGAGTGACTTTGCCGCCGTAGACGATGTTCGGGTTTAATGGATCGGGAGCGACATAACCGTATTCTTCGGCGCCGACCGGATGGAATTCACGAAATGTGATTTCACCATCATTGCCGCGGCTGGAGACTTCGGCTGATCCGCTCTCCTGCTGACCACCAAAGACGTGATAAGGGAACTGGTCGTCGGTGTTCACGTGATAAAACTGCGCCGTCGGCTGGTTATACCACGAGCTCCACGTGCGGCCGCCATTGACGCTGATGACTGCGCCCTGATCACTCGCCAGCAGTATGATCTGGTTATTCTCCGGGTTGATCCAAACGGTGTGGTAATCGTCGCCGCCGGGAGCGCCTTTAAATGCAGTGAAATCCTGCCCGGCGTCGGTTGAACGATAGGTCGAGGTGTTCGCAACATAGATGACGTCTTTGTTCTTCGGATCGGCCTTCACTTCGGCGAAATCGCTGCCGCGTCCCCAAACCCGATTTTCATTGTTGACGCGAGTCCAGCTTTCGCCTGCATCATCGGAACGATATACGCCGCCTGCTCTTGGCGCATCGACCATCGCGTACATTCGGTTCGGATCGCTTGGCGCAACGCAGAAACCGATTCTGCCCAAACCTTCAGCAGTCGTAGGTAATCCCTTTGTCAGTTGATGCCACGTATTCCCGCCATCAGTCGATTTGAATAGCCCGCTGTTAGGTCCCTGCCAAGATCCGTTCTCCCAGGGACCCTGACGCGCAGCCCACATATCAGCGTAGACAATTTGCGGATTAGTCGGGTCAAACGCTAAAGCGATCGCTCCCGTGTCCTCATCTTTATAAAGAACCTTGTCGAATGTTTGACCGCCATTCGTAGAACGGAATACGCCTCTCTCTGCATTCGGTCCGTAAGGATGACCAAGCACCGCAACAAACAGCCTGTTCGGATCGCGCGGGTCGATGATTATCGCGCCTATCTGCTGAGCATCGCGAAGCCCGAGGTGCTGCCACGTCTTGCCGGCATCCATCGACTTGTACATGCCATCACCCGTCGATAGATCAGGACGCTGCAAGCCTTCACCGCTGCCGACGTAAACGATGTCGGGATTTGACGGCGCTACAGCCAGCGCTCCGATTGAGCCGGATGACTGGTCGTCAAATATCGGAGCCCACGTGCGACCGAAATCATCTGTCTTCCACACTCCGCCGTTGTTGACGCCAATATAGAAAACGTTCTGTTGACCCGGCACTCCTGTCGCGCCGACTGTTCGACCGCCGCGAAACGGTCCAATCGAGCGCCAGCGCATATTCTGATAAAGATCAGGGCTGTATTGCTGGCCGCAAACTAGTGTAGAAAGTATTCCGAGAAATAAAGAGACTGCCATAGCTGACAGAAAGCCATGCTTTGCAATCACGTCGCACCTCCGAATTGTCCTGTTGAAAGAGAAAAAGATTAACCACTGAGACACGAGAAATACGAAACCTCTGCGTCTCACAAGTGATTATATATAACGAAACTGTCCAAAATGAAAATCGCCTGACGGAATGTGCGTCAGGCGATAATTTCCAAAGTTATAAACAAACTACGCAACCGCCATCTTGCGACGATAAGCGTCAAGCACGAATTGCTGTCGGCGCATTCCTTCGTCGTCGTTCCATTCTTTCTTACCGAACTCAAGGAACTTCTGATAGAACTTGTCCTTCTCCATCTTCTTCAGCTTGATTACAACGTCCCAGAAGTTGAATTTATCCCAGCTTTGATTCGGCTCTATACGCCCCTCTTTTTCCAGCCTGTGATAAAGGGCAGTTCCCGGCAGCGGCGTCAGCACCAGAGTCAGATTGCGGAGCAGCATTGCATCCTTGCGGAACTGGCTGATTCGGTCGAACACGTCATAATCATCGTGATCGTAACCGACGATAAAGCTGCCGATGATCATAATGCCTTTGGAGACGATCTTTCTGGCATATTCGGTATACATCTCCAGTTTTGACCGCTTGAATTTATCGATCAGGTCCAGGTTTCCTGCCGACAACGTCTCAAACCCGATGTTAATGAAACGACAATTCGCCTCGAACATCAGATCCAGCAGTTCGTCGTCTTCCGCGATTGAAACGTCCGAAGCGGTGAACCACGAAGCAATTCCTTTTTCCTGCGCCAGGGCTTTCAGCAGTTCTTTAACGGCCTTGCGATTCGTGAACATGTTGTCGTCAACGAATCCAACTCGCGGGCGTTTCCAGATCCGGCGCAGAGCGTCAAGCTCATTAAACATTTGATCCAGGGACTTCGTCCGGAAATTAGGATTCATCACCGGGATTTCGCAGAATTCGCAACGCAGCGGGCAGCCCCGTGAAAACTGAACAGGGAATATTCCGTGCTTTTTTGGATCCAGCAGATCGTATTTCGGTATACGGGCTCGGCGGAGATCGAAAATCTCGTTTGTGTTGTAAAAGGGCTTAATGTCACCGTTCAGGTAATCGGTCATGAACGCTTGCCACGGAATTTCGCCTACGCCCATTACAACTGAATCTGCGTGTTGCTTGGCTTCCTGATAAAGGTAGGAAACGTGAGATCCGCCCATAACTACCGTCGAACCGCGAGAGCGGAAATGATCGGCAATTTCGTACCCCCGATTGATTCTGCAAGTGGGTCCGGTGATCGCTACGACATCGTATTTTTCGTTGAAATCAATTTTGTCCACCCGTTCGTCCAGGTAGACCATATCGAACTCTTCTTCCGGAGTGTACGACGCCAGATTAAGTAACCCGATATAGGGAAGCGAATATATTGTCGAATTGCGCGGGGCCAGGCGCAGCCATGTGCGCGAAATCATTCCCACCAGTCGTTTATTCGTGTCAGTGAAAGGGAAGAGAGTGCGCCCGGGCACAATAAAGGCTATTTTACGTTTCCTGCTCATTTAAAAAATCTCTCCTGAACTAACCAAGTTCAGTCAAACCGATAAGATGATGACAAAGTAATCTATTTTTATAGCACGTGGCGTTAACTACAAGCAATAGCTGATTTTGCCGGAAATGTGGCGCAGACATTCAGTCTGCGGGGATTTATTCACCGCTGATTCCATTCTATAGTGCAGCGCTACCCCACAGAGCGCAGACTGAATGTCTGCGCCACTTCAATACCTCAATATCCATCGAACTGCTGCTAACAAGTCATCGGCGATATGGTCAGGTTCGCGTTCCCACTCATCGCGCTGATACTCGTATTCGCCGCGGCCATAGCCTGTCAAAACCAGAACGCCGCGAGCACCGACGCGGTGCGCCAATTGAACGTCGCTGTAACGGTCGCCGATCATATAGGAATTCTTAAGGCTTAGTCCGTGGTCGTCAGCCGCTTTATCGAGCAGTCCCGTCTTTGGCTTTCGGCAATTGCAGTCCTGACGATATGGAGGTTCCCCGACACTCGGATGATGAGGGCAATAATAGATCGCGTCCAGCTTTGCGTTTTCGCGACCAAGCTCTTCCTGCAATTTGCTGTGCACCTGACCAATCAGATCTTCTTTGAAATAGCCGCGCGCTACGCCGGCCTGATTCGTGACCAGAATTGCTTTCATTGGCGAATCGTTAATGAGTTTGATCGCTTCGCCCGCAAACGGGAACACGCGATAGCGGGAGATATGATTAACGTATCCGACCTCGTCGCTGATTGTTCCATCTCTGTCTATAAAGATTGCGGAATTATCCATAAATTTATTCGGGGGATTATTTAGAAACTAATACTGGCAATTTATTTTTGGTGTGGTCTGCCTTCCCCAGCAGCTCCATCGCTTTGTCGTAAACCATATCGACCGTCACGCCAACCATGCATTCGTGTTGAGTCGGGCAATCCGGCAGCATACACGGCGAGCAATGAACAGGGAAATGGACTATGTGCGAAGTCGGCGATGTCGGACAGATCGACCAGAAATTCGAAGACCCGTAAATCGTTAACGTCTGCCTGCAAAGCGCCGCCGACACGTACGCCGGACCAGTGTCGTTAGAGATCAGCAGGTCAGACAGGCTTAGGACCCCGATCGATTCACCTAGTGAAGTTCTTCCCGTAAGCCTCACCGGTTTATGTCGCATCTGGGCGATGATTTTATCGGCGATTTCGTTTTCAGAAGCTGCGCCGACGAACGCTACGGTGCAATCACCGCGATCGATCAGCCTGTCGGCAAGCGCCGCAAATCTGTCACCCAGCCAGCGACGCGCTCTGCTATTTGTTGCGCCCGGATTAATCGCGATCAAAGCCTTCGATTGCTGAATGCTGAATCGGTCCAGAACCTTGCGCGCGGCGTCTTGCTGATCCTTCGTGATTTCCAGTTTGTACTGCGGGTGCAGAAAATCAACGTGGCTTTGGCCAAAGAATCGTTCTTCAATCTGCGACACAATGTACAGGTAGTAATAGATCTGATGCGCATCCAGAATCTCTTTTGTCAGGCTCAGCGAATGGGTCAGAAGTATCCTGCGTCCATCGGTCGGATATCCGATTCGCGTCGGTATACGGGCCAGAAAAGAGAGCGCGGCAGCTTCGAATGCATTCTGAAAAAAGATCGCCGCCTCGAAGCGTCTTTTGCGGATTTCTTTTACGATATGCGCGACGCCAGGCAGTCTTTTGTTCGAACCTTTGTCGTAGACAAGAATATCATCCAGGTAATCAGCGCCTTCAAAGATATCTCGCGCCCAGGGTTTTACCATCAGCGTGAGTTTGGCCTTGGGAAAAATTCTTCGAAGCTCGCGCAGAGCAGGTATTGTGATGATCGAATCGCCGATCCAGTTTGTCCCGCGGATTAAGATGTTTGAGAACTGCTCGGTCATCTATTGCTTGTTCTTTTCCAATAAGCAAGATTATTACTGTAGGGGCAGGGGTTTGTCCCCGCCCGGATTGCCGTGAGGCAATTAAGCCTCATCAACGAAATCTTTCATCGTGCTTCGCACGATCCGGGCAGGGACGAGCCCTGCCCCCTACAAATCTTGCCTTCTAATTTATGCAGATTTACAGAATGGATTTCAAGCCTTCGGACAAGCAAACCTGTGGTTGCCATCCCAGAGTTTTTTCCAACTTATTAGTGTTGGTTACGTATTTGACTTGTCCTGTTTCTGGCTGATCGTTGATCTCAACAACTGGTTTCCGACCAATCAATTCGCCAAGAATGTCCGTCAATTTCAAAAGAGTAGTTTGGGTCGACGGACCGCCGCCGATATTGAAAATCTCTGATTCGATATCGCTATTTATGAAAAGCTCGAAAGCCTTTGCCAGATCGTTCACGTGCAGGAAATCACGGACCTGCTGTCCGCCCGCTTTAAGCGTTAATTTATTTCCACTGCGGATTGCATTCGCAAAGAAGTTTACAAATGTCCCTGCGTTACCTTCGCTTGACGGCGCATAGGTTGTCGAGAGTCGGAAAATAGCACTTCTTGCTCCGGCACGAGCCGTATAATATTGCACGTATTTCTCAGCGATCAATTTCGACCACTCGTACGCATTTTGATTTGCGTAATTGGTCGGACACTGTTCGTCTACGGATTCCAGATCGTCACAATGTCGGCCGTAGACATCTTTTGTTGAAGCGAGAATAAAGATTTGCCCCGCTCGCAAACTCCGCAACAGATTGGCCGTGCCCGAAACATTGACTTCAAAACAACGCTCTTCAGCTTCAGGGCGTTTGTCGGTACAGCCGGCCAGATGAATGATTACATCATAATCCGATAATCGACCTAACTCTGCCGGATGTGTCAGGTCATGTCCACTTCGACGAGAAAAGTCATCGGCGGCGAAATAGCGCTTGATATGCGCGCCAAGATAACCGCTGCCGCCTGTAACTAGAAAACGCTTGCTCATTTCCTAATATCTAACGCGTTTTTGGCGCACGATGAAGAAGTAAAGTATCGAACCTATCAGATGGCTGAAAACCAGGACGATTACCCATAGAAGTTTTTCGTTGTCCTTTATGTGGTTGTTGGTAACGCAATCTATCAGCATCCATATCCAGAATATTGTCCCGAAAAGACCGACGACAAGAAAAAACAGCCAGAACAACAGCCATATACCAATGAAAGCATGTTCCATGGGGAGCCCTCTTGATTTCTAAACAAAATTCGGTCCGTTCTTTGGATGTTTAATTGCCCAGAGCGTTTTGTTGATCTGATGACAGCGACAGATCGGCTGACATTTAGAAATATCGATATTCTCGTTCACGTGTTTTCGGCGCGAGCTATCCCAAATCTCTTTAAATGTATTCTTTGACAAATCACCCACGGCGAATTCAGGCAATCCACGCGTTTGAGAACAGTAATAGACCAGCTTGTTCGCCTCGATGATTGGGAAAAAGTTGGCGTAGCATTCTTTGTAATGGCTGCGCTCGTAATCGGGCGACAGGACGCCGACAAACTGATCTTCCTTTACGAAAACTTTGAAATGGTCATCATCAAACGCTTTCTTGGCTTCGTAGATTTTGACCAGGGCCTTGCGGAAAAATTCTTCCTCAAACTGTTTGTCGGACGACATAGGATGCATGATGACTGGTTTCACCTGCAGGTAATCCATGCCGCATTCTTTTGACACCTGAGCGGTTTCGTAAACCTCTTCCCAGTTGTTTGGCTCGACAACTATCTGTGAGCCCAGATGGACGCTCGAACCCGTGCGCTTCTTTTCAGCCGACAGCTTGCGCATGTTTTCAAGTGTTATGTCCCAATCTTTTTCCGGCACCTGATGAATCTTCGCTCGTGTCTTTGCGGTGCCGGCGTTCAGGCTGATTCGGATCCAGGTCGAATGTTTAATCGCGACTGGAATACTCTCGTCATCACACAACGATCCGTTGGTGATTATGGAAACATCCATTCCGCTCATCTTCGTATATTCGACGAAGTTCGGAAAATCAGGATTGACGAACGGCTCGCCGCTGCCGGAAAAGATCATTGCCTTTGCGCCAAGCGGTACAACTTCGTCGATCAGTCCGCGATAAAAATCGAACTGCATCATGCTTGAATCGGGATAGAGCTTCAGCTCTTTTTTGTCGCCTTTGTGTTTTCCAAAGTAGGCGCCGTGCATGCACCAAGTGCAGAAATGATTGCAGATCGTGGTCGGGCTCAACTCAAGCGTAATGGGAAAAACATTCTTGCCCTGCCACCATTCATACATCCTGTCCATATGGGTGAACAGTTTATTGGGCGAAAATACGTTGCTCTCTAACGGGATGTCGTGCATTTAATTCTCCAGTAATTACGAACTTAAAAATTTAACATATAAGTTCAAGCCCGAATAGCTGTTTCGAAACAAGGCTCAAACCCTGACGCGGTTATGGGTCCGATTTTTGGTATACTCAAAGTACAATACAGAAACGAGTTGCGTTCGATTTGGAGGTTATCAATGCCTGCACCACAGCAGTCGCTTTACGAGCTTAAAGACGAAGTTTCCTGTGCAACGCCACACGGGATGCTTTACGGAACTGTAATCAGAATCGTATCACCGGGCAGCAATGGAGCGGTCGAGGTCGAGTACGAAGACGGTCGGCGCGAGATACGGAAGACCAATGACCGATCAATGAAACTGTTGAAACGGGCTGCCGCTGAGCGCCATGAGCAACGCCGCGAAGACGTCGACGAAGTTCGCCGCAGCGAGATACGACGCTTCCGCCACTAAATCTTTAATGTTCTTCACTGGTGAATAGTTTCAGGAAATCTTCGGTCGGCGCAGGCGGAATTTTTGCCAGCCGCATATTTTCTTCGACGTGTTTGATCTGACTCATTCCCACCAATGCGGTCGTAACCCCTGGCGTTGATCGCACGAACTGAAGCGCGCGTTGCGCATCGGTTTCTGTTCCTTTCAACGCATCCGCCACGAAACGAGGCAACTCCTTCGCTAACTGAGCTTGAAAAAGCGATGCACTGCAAATAACCGAAACTCCCAGATTGAGCGCAGCGTCCAATGTAGAGAGCATCTCTTTCCCCAGTTTTTGATTCGGTTCGGTCAATGCCTCCGGCATTGCCAGATTGTGCGGCAGTTGAATGAAGCGAAAGTGATGTTCATCGCCACCGATTTCCTGCGCTATCGATTCCATTTTGCCCAGGGAAAGCAAATCGCGAGAACCCTCAGGCTGCCGAAATCCGTTCCAGGTTGCGACGCCATAAAAACCGATTTTTCCGTCAGTGACGGCTTTCTCCAGAAATTCAAACGCAGCACGGATTCGTTTGTCGAACTCGTCGCGCGTTACTGTACCTAATTGTCCCTCCGGGTTGTGAATGTAATAAACATCGACCGAATCCAGCTTCATGTTCCGGAGGCTTTGATTAAGCTGATGCTCCAGATAACCGGGCGCCATACAATGACTGCCGTTTTGAATCTCTTCTTTTTTTGCAATTCCTGTGTTGATGAATGTCTCTTCGATATAACGCCTGGCCTCAACGGGCCCGTTTGGTGGCTGATTTTCGTATGGGATGTAACCGCCTTTTGTGCAGACAACGATTTCGTCGCGCGAAGCTTTCCCCGATTTGAACAATTTATCCAGCGCATCACCGATATTCCGTTCGCTGCGCTGAAACCTGTAATTGGCCGCCGTGTCGATAACGTTGCAACCCAGCTCGACGGCGCGAATGACAGAATCTATGTAGGACTTATCGGTCGCTTCGTCCCAATGCCCCAGATAGGTGCCCAGACCAATAGATGAGACCCGCAGGTCCTCTGCGATGCGAAAATGTTCCGGAGCCGTTCGGTCGCTGAGTCGTTCTCGATACCGTTCCGTTCCTTCTGCCGTTGCGCCTGTTGCCATTGTTACAGATTCCTTTCGATGGTAATCCTAACACGGGTTGCTGTTGGAAAGACAAAAATGCTGGGGACTTTCGGCCAGTTTTAAAGCTCGGTTAAATGACTTCGCGAATGGCGAAGCATAGTATTGATTCGCAAAACCATTACCTTTATCTCGCGAGACAACTCGGCTCGTTCAATCTCAGACTTTGATTTGCGCAACTGTTCTTTCAATTCTGCCAGCTCGCGACGTAGACTCACTTCTGGCGGAGCCACTCCCGCATTACGCAAAACTCTGTTCGCCATGCGCATCTCTGGATGCTCGAACGGGTCTTCAGACAAGTCCAGAGGCTGCCCCTTTCCGGGCAGGTTGTCGAATTCGCCGCGCTCCATCGCCTCTTCAATTCTTTTCAATGCAATAAGTCGAAATGCGCTCATAAATGGCCTCAACAAAAGATTAATCAAAGTAACGATTGAGTGCAAACGCCAAATTTGATTGGTCGATAATCAATCTCTTTTCATAGGAAAATGGTTGCCTCATTAGTTACCAATCTTCTCATTCTTCCAATTTTCTGAGCCTCTTTTTGATGCTGGCCGCGGCCTAAACTCCGGCGTATAATGTGACTGACTGCGTGGCATGACCTTTGCACTTGTGTCTGGTGATTTCATAACAAGTTGCTCTCCATAACAATTCCACCGGGATTTCGTTTATGAAATGCCTTCGGTTTTCACTGGTTCTTGCTATCACGTTGACGCTGGCTGTCGCGGGTGCCGCTCAGCAATCTACTCGACTGATTTCCGATATTGCGTCGAAGGATTCTTCGATAAAGATGGAAACGCGCCTGGTCTCCGTACCTGTTTCGGTTGTCGATCGCGAGGGGCATTTCAAGCCGGGTCTTGATAGCAGCAATTTCGAAGTTTATGACGATGGCGTTAAGCAGAAGATTGAATTCTTTTCCAGCGATGATTCACCTTTATCAATCGGAATTGTCTATGATTTGAGCGGCAGCATGCAATCCCAGCGAAAAAAATCATTAGCAGCTCTGGAAAAATTTCTGGCAGGTCTTCGTCCAGTAGACGAATTCTTTTCCGTGGGTGTCAGCACCAAACCAATGCTTCTTAATGATTATACAAACAACCCTGAAGCAGTATCTTCGAATGCAGCGTTCAGGGAGACGCGCGGAAAGACGGCATTGTTCGATGCGATCTATCTTGCAATGGAAAAGATCCGTCAAGGTAAATCAAAGCGAAAGATGCTGATTGTCATCAGCGACGGTCAGGACAACAACAGCCGGTATGCGTTTCGCGATCTCAGAAATTACATTCAGGAGAGCGATGTGCAGTTATATGCCGTCGGAACCTGTGGGATTTGGGGATTCCACAATGAGCTGGCGTTTCAGGGCAGAGCGATCTTGCGCGATCTGACCTCATTAACCGGTGGCAAAGTCATATTTGCGCCTGACGATGATCAATTGGAAACGGCATTTGACATAATCAATGCGGAGATGCGTTCCCAATACAGCCTCGGCTTTAATGTGCCAAACTCGCGGGATGCCCGATGGCACAAGCTTAAGATCAAGCTGGTCAATGTCGACAAAGACCGAGCCAAATCCCTTACTGTTACGGCGCGTCAAGGTTATCAAAATAGCCGATAGGCGTAATCGCTATTTTCTCAGTGTTACTCGCCTGAACCGCGTTGACCCATTGCTGTTTTGAAAAGGAAATGCGAAAAGGAAAGTCGTGCCGACACCTTCCTGCGATTCAACCCAGATTCGCCCACCATGACTATTTATGATCTGTTTGACGATGTAGAGTCCCATTCCGGTACCGTCGCTTTGATTTACCTCGAGTCTTGTCAACGGTTTGAATATGCGTTCAAAATCGCTGGACTTGATTCCCAAGCCATTATCTTTCACTCGAAAAACAATCTCTTCCGGCAGATCCTGATGGTCGATCGTGATCCGTAACGGTCGCACCTGGTCGCGATAATTGATCGCATTATTAACCAGATTTGAAAATACCCGAGTCAATTGCAGACGAGAGCCCTTGATCGTAGGCAGTTCGGACGCGACGACAATCGTGCCTCCGATTCGCTCAAGCCTTGGCTGCAGTTCCTGTTTCAATGACTTTACGATCTCTGCGCAGTTTACGTTCTGAGAAAGGTCGGTTTGTCTGCGCAACCGCGAAACGTCCAGCAGACTGTTTATCAGCCTTTGCAGCGAAGTGGTGTTCGCCTTTATGCGCTCGAGATATTGCGCCATTCGCGGCGAAGGATACCCTACCAGCTCCCGTTCCAGATGCGACAAATACCCATCAATCGATAACAACGGCGACTGCATATCGTGAGATGCCGTGTAGATCATCTCTTCCAGGTCCTTGTTGAGTCTCGCCAGATCTTCTTCTGAAAGTTTGCCATTGTCCGTCTTATCCGCTTCAGTGCGAATCTCGGCCTTTGGAACTTCTACCGTTTGTTGTTGTCTTCTTTCGACCTCGGCGATTCTTCGCGAAGCGTCCAGCGCAGTCTGCACATTCTGGACAAGATCACGGAAGATCGATATCTCCTCTGATGTCCAGCGGCGTGGCTTATCGCACTGATGTAAGCTGAGCAGCACTTCGTCATCGCCATTCGCGATCTTTGCCGCGATTGCTGATTTTACTTTCAGCCGGGCAAACTCTTTAGCCAGGACCGGGTACAGATCCGCCCCGATATGGTTAAACACGACCGGCGTGTCCGCGGGTTGACTGAGCAACGGGTTCCCGTTCGTCTCCAGTTTCAACCCCAGCGTTTTTGGCCCAGGGAACTGCTCGCTATCGTTTTCGTGAATACAATTCAGGGTTGATGCCACCTCGAACAAGCAAGCCTGGTCTACGTTAAATATAAGTGCGGCCGATCTGGTCGCTTCGGCCAAAACCGTATCAACATCGAAACTGGAATAGATTCTTCGCAGAGAGTACCTGAACGCCGTTGCGCGTTCCGCCAGATATTCAGCCCCTCCTGCCAGGGTCAGGTATTTCAGCCCAATCGCGACCGCGTCCGCAGCGCGAGTAAGCAAATTCAGGCTCTTCGCGCTCCACTGTCTTGGCTCGTTTGAGTGAACCGCTATCAGGCCATTCACCTGATTGTTGAAAACGATCGGCGACAGCAGCAACGCTCTAATCCCGTGCTGAGCAAGCCTTTTCGCATCGTTCCTTGTCAAAGCCGAAACAGCGCAATCATCGATCCTGACTGAGTTCAGCGACCGCGTCACCTCTTCTACGCTTGGACCTTCGATCGGAAGCTGTTGCAGAGCCTTTGCGCCTTTATCCAGGTATTCTGCTGAAACGCTGCCGTGCAGAACCACTCCGGTAAACGGTTGCTCTGCCGGCATTGCGACCGCATAACAACGATGAGCATTCAGTTTTTCGCCGAGTTTATCGACAGCGACCTTCAGGACTCCTTCAATATCCACGGCCTCGCGCACTGCTGCAAAGATCTGATCGGCAAGCTCAGTGATTTGCAATTCTTCAGCCAGGTGTTCGACAACCGTGTTGGTATTTCCACCGACTTCTTTCATGACTACCGACGGCATCGATTTAATAACGTTGGTTTTCAGTTTGCCCAGGGCCATTCCTAATGACTCAACCAGCGCCGACACCCCAACAACATCGCTCGTATTCCAGTTGCGAATCTTTTGCTGAGCCACAATCGCGAAGCCGACTGTTTCCTCATCATTTCGCAGTGGAACCGCCAGCAGAGCTCCTATACGCTCGCCAAGACCCTGCGTAGCCGGATGCTGAGTCGTATCGCTGATTGCATACGGATGTCCCGATTCGATGGCTTGTCGAAGATCGGTAAGTAACGATAAGTTCAGCTCTACCAGTGTTGCTGCTTTGTTGGGTCCGTGAAGCTTTAACTGGACTATCTGGTCGGCAACCTTGCCATAATAGAGTCCGGCCAACTCGGCTTTAGCCCGCGCCTGCATTGACGCCGCAACTGAATCCAGAATTTGGTCGAAGCTCAGTCCGTAACTGCCGCCGAACACTGCTTCGATAAGAGATGACTTCCTGGCCGCCAGTTCCAGCTGCGCCATGTGCGCCGCGATAGCAATCGCCGACGCCGCCTGTCGCGCCTCCGTCAATTCCCCGGTGGTCCAGGCGTGTGGCTTGCGGCAGCGATATAACTCAATCGCCCCTATCACCGCCTGGCGATGCACAATCGGCACTACGCAAATTGCGGCGAGGCTTTTTCTGGCGGCAAGCTGCCTCAATAGCCCATGAGGATTATTCCGCACGTCTTCAATTATTACCGGTTGTCGGCTGGTCAATATCTCTCTGGCGATTCCCCGCGGTTTCAGATATCTGTTTTGCAGCGCGGGAGTCAGCATCAGCTCCTGTCCCATCTCGCTGCCAGTATACTGATGCGAGAACGGCATCCAATCGTTCATCGCTTCCGAAATCTCTTCGCCGCCGAGCGACCACAACTGCACCAAAGACGCGTCCAGCTTAAGATTTCGCCCAATCTCTTCCGCCGCAGTCTGCAAAATGGTGTCTATATCATTGGTCGCATCGATCAACGAATCCAGCTTCAGCAAGATTGATGCACGTGCATGCTCCGTTACGGCCGCTTCGCTGGCGCTCAGCTTTGCCAGGTTCGCGCTCAACTGGTTTGCGAATGTTGCCAGGGGTTCGATCTCTTCGGCTACGCTGGGTTCCGATAGATACAGTTCCAGAACACCATACAACCGATCTTCAAATAGAAGAGGAAAGCCGGCGTAAGCGCACAACCCGTACCGTTGCGGATCGGCGGGATCGTACAGAGCGGGAGATTCAACCAGCAGGGAAGAGACTTCCGCTTTTCGCGCGACAGCGACTCGGCCGGCGCGTCCGGACCCTGTCTCGATCTGTTTTTGCGAGGCCGAGTTGATATGCGGAGCGTGCGCGTCTACCGAAAGGTCCAACTCAGACAATTCCTCGTTCAACTTCCAGACTCTAGCAACGGCGGCGCCGTATGATTCGACAAGGTGTTTTGCAGCGCTCTCGATAGTCTGGGTAATAGTCTTGGACGCAGCGATAATTTCTCCGCCACGTTGAAGGGCGAGCAGCCTTTGAACCAGGGTTTTGCGCGGCAGAGTAGCCATAATAGAAGCTGTGGTCAGGGGTTGTCGGTAGACTTCTATCTCGTAGCCCGAACCCCT
Organism: Blastocatellia bacterium; assembly: GCA_035652355.1. Taxonomy (GTDB): domain Bacteria; phylum Acidobacteriota; class Blastocatellia; order DASRDY01; family DASRDY01; genus DASRDY01. The sequence goes on along the minus strand of DASRDY010000038.1, from coordinate 719 downwards.
CACGCCATCTGACAATCCATCGGGTTACGACACAAAAACATTAGGCTTCGCCATTAGCAGTGTCAAGAATAAGTCCCTGAAAATGCTTTGGGATATCCCATAACTTCACGGAAATCGTTAAAGCGGTGCCAGTAGATTGACCTGGAGTCCAGTACGATCACAACGTCGAGCACGATGAACCCTCCGGTTGTTTGAACAAGCTGTGACGCCTGATGGCCAAACTCCGGCCTTTTACTTCGGTGTCACGGCAACTGTCACAGCGGAATCCATAGATACCAAAGCATTTGCGCGACTGTGACAGGTGTGACAGCAATTGGCCGAAAACGGAAATCGGGAGTCGGTGGTCAGTGGTCAGGGATCGGTGGTCAGGGGTCGGCGAGAATTGTCCGGGGCACCCTGAACGCTCCGAACCTTGGTCCCAACAACCATTCCGCACCTGTACGGTGCATTTCGGTGTTGACTTTTCTGAAATTGATGCTATATTCTCAAACTGAGGTAACTTCGAGGCGTCGCGGTCAGCCGCAACACCGCACGAAACGCGCTTCATGTAGCGCAGACATCCTGTCTGCCTCGTTTCGGAAGCGTCAATCACATCTTCACTTGTGCGTTTAGTTACGTACACAGACTGGAAGTCTATGCTACATCAGAACACTGGATCCCTGGTACCAAAAGTCAACGTATTCGACCTTCCTGAGTTGATGCAGCAAACCTTCGAGCCA
>DASRDY010000037.1:0-1375 GCA_035652355.1 Blastocatellia bacterium | reverse complement strand
GCGGTTGTCACGGGCACGACCAGCGCCCCGCATTTCCCGGTGGTAAATGCGATCACTACTCCTACCGGAAACAATGACGCGTTTGTCGCAAAATTCAGCACTAACGGCTCCGGGTTGCTCTTCTCGACTTTACTGGGAGGTTCGCAGACTGATAGCGGTAACGGCGTAGCTTTGGATAACGCCGGAAATGTCTACGTGGTTGGCAGCACAAGCTCAATTGATTTCAAGACCGCCAACGCAGAGCAGGCTACGTTGAAAGGTTTCACTAACGCATTTGTAGCTAAACTTTCTGAGACCGTGCTGCTCGCGGACAATTTCGATTCCGACACTATCGATCCTTCGAAATGGGCAATAAGCATATTCAGCGGAACTCAGGACAGGACTGTCCCTGTCAGAGATCTGCAGGGACAACTGAGAATCGGGCCGCTGGAATCGAACACGCCCGACTCCCATTACAACGGAGTCACTTCCGCAAATACCGTCAATCTCAGTGGCGGCTATGCTCAGGTATTCCTAGTCAGAGCGGCTGCAACCAACGTGGTCGCATATACAATGTTCACCATTGGGCTGAATGCCAGCAACTATTATCGGTTCTACGAAACCGGCAGCACTTTGACTGTTCAAAAGAAGATCAATGGAGTCAAAACTGATGTGCTTACGATTCCTTACGATCCAAACAGCTTTACTTACCTGCGCATTCGCAACGACGCGTCAAAGGGATTGGTAGTCTTTGAGATTTCGCCTGCTGATGCGAACAATCAACCTACCAACTGGACAGCGTTGTACTCAGAACCCTGGAACACGACGGCAGTGCCGCTTGATCAGATTCAAATGGAGATGAAGGCCGGAACATCGGATGCCGAGAACAATCCTTTAGGCAAGGCGATCTTCGACAATTTCCGCGCCGCGATTCCATAGGCCAGTAGAGATGATTAATAACAGTTAGAGGCAGTCGGCTGGTGACTGCCTCTGGCTGTCTTTATATGCAACGCGGACATCTTGTCTGCGTCCATATCAGGTGCGCGATTTCGGTTTACTGCACATATCCGTTAAGACACAGACTAGAAGTCCCTGCCAGATCTTCCACCCGAATCGTCACCGGTGAAATCGGCGAGAGCTCAAAGTTTAACGCTGTCGGCCTTATGGAGGGCTCTAACCTGTTAACTTCGGTTAGAAGGTTATAATCATCTTTAATTCGTTTCTTGATCTGCGTTATTACCTTACTTGAAGTGATAGAGCCGACAAAAGAGTTCCTTGTCCACGCTGCCGCCAAATTACTGAGACCAGAACAAACCGAATATTGCCCTCACTGCAACCAAGCCTTTCTTGACGCATCGTAAATCATCAATTCGACTGAGACATCAACATAATGAAC
>DASRDY010000036.1:0-3075 GCA_035652355.1 Blastocatellia bacterium | reverse complement strand
TATCTGAGCGGGCTCGAATGCTGGATGGATTGTTGGAAATAGATTCCGCCGTGGGTTCGGGCTCTCGGATAATTATAAAACTGCCGTTAAAGCGTATATGATCTTACCGATGATCTCGCAATCATCGCCTGCGTAATTTTTATCAAGATGCGTGAAAAAAGATTATTCGTTCGCGAGTGGCAATGATGAATTCTGAGATAAGGGTTCTGATAGCAGACGATCATCCTGTTTTTCGCAGCGGTTTGCGAATGGTTATAGAGACTTCGCCTGAAATCAAACTTGTTGCCGAAGCCGAAAATGGCGATGTGGCCCTTGAAAATATCAGAACTCTAAAGCCTGATGTCGCAATTCTCGATCTGGATATGCCTTTTAAAGACGGATTCGAGATAGCTCGAAGTGTTGAAGAGCAGAAGTTGCCTGTTAACGTTGTCTTTTTGACCGGTCACAAAAGCGAGGCGCTGTTCAATAAAGCCTTTGATATGGGAATCCATGGCTATCTTCTGAAAGATTGCGCCGTCGCAGAGATTATCGATTGCATAAGAACGGTGGCCAAAGGCCAGAACTATATCAGTCCGCAACTTTCTACTTATCTTTTGGGACGCGCAAAACGCGCCGCAGCACTCAACGAGCAAAGACCGGGCCTGCAAAGTCTGACGCCAGCAGAGCGACAGGTACTGAAGATGGTGGCGCAGGAAAAGACAAGCAAAGAGATAGCCGATTTGCTGTGTATCAGCGTACGCACCGTCGAACATCACCGGGCAAATATTTGTGAAAAGCTTGACCTCCGCGGCATCAATGCGCTGGTCAAATTCGCCATAGCCAACAAGTCTGACTTGCCGTCATAGGCCCAAAAAACACCTCAACAGACTTTTGCCTATAGGTAGCGTTACCCATACTAAAATAGGTGACGCCAACCATATCCAGAACGCAAAGCACATTCCATAATATCGGTCATCGGTTGCCTCCTCATTGAGACTAAAAATGACTTTGCTAATCGTGGATGACCACGCGCAAACGCGCGAGATTATGAAGACGATGTTTGCTGACCTGTTCGATGAAATTTACGAATGCTCAAACGGTGCGGAGGCTCTTGTGAGTTACGCCCGGCATCATCAGGACTGGACATTGATGGATATAGAGATGCCAGTGTGTGACGGGATAGCGGCCACACTACACATCAAGGCGAACTTCCCGGATGCCAGAATAATTATTCTGACTGCTCACGACAGCGCGGGGCTGCGCAAGGCCGCGAGCGAAGCAGGCGCGCACGCCTATGTACTGAAAGATGATCTGAGCACGGTCCGAGTCGTTCTGAATGGTATCGATAAACGAAAGCAGAATGAAACGGTGTCAAAGGCAATCTCAATTGTCGGTGACGATGACTAGACACTTTTAATAACAGAAGGTTTGTATCTGTGGTTTGTCTGTAACACGCTCGGTCGACTTCAAATGTTTTCTCAAAAACATCGTGAGGGTGAAGGAACCGACTGAGATAACGATCGATCTCTAGTCCGCTGTATTGGTGGCGTCTCGCGTTTGTCCTGGTTTTTCGCGAACCAGCAAGCGGGTCGGTAGAGTGTGCCTCCCGCGCAATTCTGGCTGAAAAGCCTATCGGAACGAAGTCGAATATGAAAAAGAGTTTGTCTGTCAGGTTCACTAAGCTGGTGGTTCTCAGGTCTATCTGCGTTTTGCTGGTTTTAACCAGTATTTCAGTTCTGTGTTGGACACGATACCCACAGTCGGTGCTCGCTTTGCAGGGTACAAACGCTGGTCAACGATCTGGGCGTCGACAAGATAGCCGGCCATCTAAGCAGAAGTTTGCCTTGTCGCCGCGAGTTATTGGCGGTGGACTGGCAATGAGCAGTCCGCCTTCGACTTCCAGTGTCAGTCCTAGCAGCGCCACAGTCGGAAGTGCGGGGTTCTCCCTGACAGTTAACGGATCGAATTTTGTTAACGGCGATATTGTGCAGTGGAATGGCAGCAGTCGAACGACTGCGTTTGTTAACTCATCGCAATTGACTGCCACAATTCCAGCGTCGGATCTTTTGCTCGTGGGTTCATTCAACGTAACGGTATTAGATCCCTCATCGACTCTCACATCAAACGCGCAGACATTTTCAGTAACCGCGACAGCGACTGTTACAAATCTTAACGATACAGGCGCAGGCAGTCTGCGAACCGTTATAGGCAGTGTTAGTACAGGTGGCACAATCGGGTTTTCAGTTGCAGGCACGATCACCCTGACCAGCGGGATAATAAACATCACCAAGAACATGACAATAGTCGGGCCTGGCGCTGGAATCATTACGGTCAGCGGCAACAACGCTTCCGGTGTATTTGCGGTGACCGCCGCGGCGGGAAATCCAGTCACTATTTCGGGAATGACAATTACTCAGGGCAAGGCCACGAACGGAGGCGGGTTATCAAATGCAACTACCAACACGGTAGCGATTAACGACTGCGTTTTTTCAAACAACACGGCGACGGGAAACGGCGGAGCGATCAATAATACCACCGGCGGTACGATGAATATCAATCGAACGCTGTTCACCGGAAACTCCGGTTTTGGCGGAGCTGTTTTCAATTCGAATGGTTCAGCAACAACAACTACGCTGAATATGACAAACTGTACGGTCAGTGGGAATACCGGCAACAATGCCACAGGTTCAGCAGGAGGAATCGTAAATCAGATTTCTTCGGCCACCGGCACAGCGACAGCCACAATAACCAATTGCACGATTGCCAATAATGCTGTCTCCGGTACAACAACGGCCGGCGGCATTATTGACAGGCGGACTACGGGAACTGGGAGTACCGTTAACATCAAAAACACGATCATAAGCGGCAATACTTCTCCAAACACGCTTACAAACGGAACTGGTACAAGCTTCACCTCCGGCGGCGGAAATGTGATAGGGGACAACCCGACCGGCTTCACCGGAACGAATGACAAGAAGAGCACGGACCCGCTGATACTCAATAGAGGCGGCCTCACGGGCGTATAATCGCCCGCGAGAAATATCTTTAAAACAAAGGAGGCCGCTTCTATGGCGTTTTACTGCGGAATCGACTTGA
>DASRDY010000035.1:0-5379 GCA_035652355.1 Blastocatellia bacterium | reverse complement strand
GGCAAAGGCAACTGTGTCGTAATCAAATCGGTAGATCGGAAGCGGACAATAGTAATCGACCAGACTCTTGAGAAGTTCCAGCAGTTTTGCAGCGACCTCGCGACCAGAGAGCAGCTTGCGAAGGAGCGCTATCAGGGTTACTTACGGGGTACCGTACTACAACAACCGCAGCGTACATCTAACCTTCGCGCTGCGCTTGAAGAGGCCGCCAAAAATGAGACTGCTGATTCACATAGCCCTGAATTGCGGTCAAACTTTGATCGTTAATCTACGTTGACAATCCCTATGGCAGGGGTAAAAATTATCAGGTTGTGGTAATCGCCTGGCTGCAGAATGCCACACCCGTTGACCGATTCGCGCAACTGGGCGCTGTGCGGGCGGTCTTAATCCTGTAAAATTCGCATTCCGAACGGTGCTCGATTTGTGTTAACGCGTTATCAGAAACAACTAACCTTGGGAGTCGTCGGTATATTCCTTTTTGGAATGTTCGTGGGTTACCGGTGGTCCAAATGGCTGTCGCCGCCGCCCTGTCAACAACCTGTGGATTTGGCGGCGACGGCACAAACACCTGGTCAAAGCGCTCAATCCGCGTCGACAGTAAGAAGCGTCATCGACGGAATGACGCTGGGCGTCGATAATCTGGGTCAAATAAAGCTGGCAGGCGTCGAGCTCCCACCACAGATCATTAATGAGGAATCCGACCCGGCTCATAAAGACGCGGTAACTTACCTGAACACCGAAGTCCTGAACAAGCAGGTTCGCCTGGAAAAAGTGCCGGGCGTCAATGGGCTTGTTTATTACTACGTGTATACGCCAGCGGGAACTTTGGTAAACGTCGATATGGTCCGTCGGGGACTGGTTTTCCGCAGCGACATCGGACTGGGCGAACACGGCGACGACATGCGAAACGCAATGAGCGAAGCCATTCGCAACAATCACGGCGTGTGGAGAATCGGAAGTTCAAACAGTCAGAACACGGTTGCTGCTGCAGAACCTACATCGTTGCCTGAGAAACCCGCCGCCGATACAAAAGGCGATACGAAAAAGATCGCCGAATCGTCGTTGCACAACGACAAACTGACCGCGCCACCCTCGGCAAGCAGCGGAACGAAAAAGAATGAGCTGGAAGTGGTGGTTTTGCCGGGCTCGTCGGTCTTTCACAGAGCTGATTGTGCTGACGTTAAGGGTAAGACCGGATTGGTCAGGATGTATATTTCGGACGCCCGCAATGCCGGTTTGAAACCTGACGCGAAATGCTTCACATCTGTTACAATGCGGGCGCCTTAATCGGAATATGACTGTCTATCGCTTGACGATTGGTGTTTCGCGGCTGTGCCGCTTTGATGTCCGGCGGCGTGGCCGCTGATTGAGAAGATGCAATAACCGTGAGCCACAGGCTCACCGCACATCAGAGCGGCAAAGCCGCAAAAGTATTAATATGATTATGCGATGGATTTGAGGCTGCGTGTAAAAGGAGGAGAGATGCCATCATTTCTCATAACAAAAATAAACATCAGGGTGATTTGTCTTCTGCTGATTCTTTTCAGTGGCGCAAGTCTTGCCGCAGCGCAGAGCAAAGGCAATGCGGTTGTCACTTATGTTCTGGCGGAAAACCAGTTCGCGACCGTTCTGACTTCGAAAGGATATGTCACGCGCCTGGCTCTGCCGGAAAAAGCCGACGCCGCCATATGCGGCGACCTGTATGATGCGCAGACCGGCATTGGCAGCTTTGTCGTCAACAGCAGCGGCAACGATGTTTTCATCAAGGCGGCGGGAACTAAAGGCACCAGCAACCTTTTCGTAAAGACGGCGAATTTCACGTTCAATTTTTACCTGCGTGTGGTTCCGGACAACGAAGCTAACCAGGTAGTATTTGTCCGCCAGGCAAAACCCGGTGAAGCGACAACACCTACTAACACACCGGAAGAAAAAGCCGACTCCGGAAAAGATCCGAAAAAGAGCAGAGACAAATCAGCAACCGATAAAGGCACGACGGAAAATCAGGGCTCTTCTCCTCTGAACGACGCTTGCGCCGTGCAATTGCAAAATGCCAAAGACGAGAACGCTCGACTGGCACAGGAGAACAGCGCCGACAAGGAAGAGCTGGACAAACGTTTTCTGGCAATACAACAGGCTAACCGGGACACGGAAAGTGTCAAGAATGAGTATAACGAGCTGAAACACAAATTTGATGACGTCCAGCGTCAACTTGACGAGCTTAAGCAGAATGCGAATAAGACCCAGGAAACAAGCGACAACGAGAAAAATCGGCTGGAACAGGAATACAAAACCAAGCTGGTCCAGGCCGTGGTAACTGGTGTTCGCCGTGCAGTCGTAACAAACCGTCATCTGAAGATGGGCGATATCGATATCAGCGTTGACGAAAATCTGTTCAGCTTTAATAACCGCCTGTACATGCGATTTACGATTACCAATAAAGCTGCGGACAATTTTTCGATGGAAGGTTTAAAGCTGGAATTGCGAACGGCCGACGGAGTCAAAGAGCTTCCGATTGAAGTTTACGAGTACGATCTGGAGAAGCCGCGAACAACAATCGAAGTCGCGGGACAGAAGTCTGCAACAGTAGTTGTCGTATTTGACAATGTCGAACTGGATAAAAAAGACAAACTGGCTTTGGTGGCTCAGGACGCTGACAAAAAGGTCGCCAGGCTGGTCTTGATCAACTAGTCCAGAAGTTCAGAGTCCAGCCTTTAGGCTGCGGCTTTCGAAAACAGGCAAGCTAAAGCTTGTACTCTGAACTTAAGACGGCTATAGCTAACGACTCGCCTTAATTTGTTCCTGCTTCAGCATCGTCTGCACAGTCGACAAATTGCCGTTGTTCGGTGCCGGCTTCAAATGCAGGATCGACGCCATAATATTATAGACCTGAATGTTTTCGAATGATGGGACAACCAGTCCTTGTTTAAATGCCGGACCTTCCGCTATAAATATCGCCTGCATGGATGGCAGTTTGGGATCGTAGCCGTGGCTTCCACCCGTGCCTTCTCGCGAGGGGCGATCTCCTTCAGGTCTGCGATTCAGGAGTATGGACCAGCCTTCATCCGCTACGCAGACAATCGGCGCAATTCTAGGATTATTGCGATAGTGAAAATAGTCAGGAGTGTTTTCTTTTTTGTAAGCCTTCAAATGCGGAGCCTTCGACAAAGCTTCCAGAACCTTGTCTTCTTTTCCCGGTAGCGGCCACAAATGAGCGTTCGTCCCAACGAAATTATGCCCGGGCTCTAAATCCGAAAGGCTGATGTAATCTTCAAGAAATACTCTGCGCTCGCGACTGACTGCGGCCATGCCGTGATCGGAGACGACAATTATGTTGACCTGGCCGAAGATCTTCTGGTCATTCAAACCTTTGATAAGTTGGCCGATTGCGGTATCGACTTGCTTGATTGATTCGTTGACTTCGGGCGAATCAGGACCGGAGTTATGTCCCGCGTGATCCACATCCGAAAAATAGAGCGAAATAAACGTGGGTCGTTTGTCTTCCGGCATTGCAAACCAGGAGAGTACCTCTTTGACTCGGTCGCTGTTTGGAACGTGACCGTCATAGACCTTCCAGTATGTTGCACGTTTCCCTTCGATTACGGCTTCTGATCCCGGCCAAAAGTAAGTCGCCGCAATCTGGCCTTGTTTCTCTGCCGTTATCCAGATCGGTTCTGCTCCCCACCATTTACTCTGGTTAGCAGGCTGCGTTCCCATCTGGAATACCTCTTTTGAAACAGGATCATAAAAGCTGTTCTTCACGATCCCATTCGTCTCAGGATAATTGCCGGTCACGATGGTATAGTGATTCGGAAAAGTCTCTGACGGGAACGCCGGAATCATCGATTTTGCCCGTACGCCATGATCGATCAGGCTCTTTAAATTCGGCGAAACGCCCCTGTCCAGATAGTCCGCTCTGAATCCGTCCAAAGAAATCAACAGGACTGTGGGTTTCAGCGTTACCTGTTGTGGAAGCGGTCTTGAGCCAAGCGTCCAAACCGGCAGAAAAGCGAGAACGATTAAAGTTATGTAACGGTTAAACCTGGTAACGACGGACTTCGCCTGTTGATTCCGCATATTCCTCTTTGTTGATGATTCCCGAATAGATTCGAAAGAGAGAGGAGTGAAAGGTAATCCACAAAATCCAATCTATCAATGCAATTCCGTGTAAACGCTGCGCGTCACTCAATTGCTGATCATTTTCCTTTTATGAGATACTCTTATCGTTCGGAGGAACAGATGCTCAACCTTCAATTGCGATCCACGGCAACTTTGTTGTTTTTGATTTTCTCTTTGGCGCTGGCCGCATGCTCTAAACAGAACTCATCCGCTGACGAGACAAATGCAATCAGGCAAATGCTGAATCAGCAGGTCGCGGATTGGAACAAGCATGATCTGGACGGATTCGCCAGCGGTTACTGGCGCTCGCCCGACCTCGTTTTTCAATCCGGCACTTCGCGAACCAATGGCTGGGATGGCATGCGAGATCGTTACCGCAATAGCTATCAGAGCGAAGGCAAAGAGATGGGACACCTGGATTTCACGAATGTCGAAATCAATGTGCTCAGCTCTGACAGCGCCTTTGTTCGCGGCCACTGGCAATTAACGATGTCCGACGGCAAACAACCCGGAGGACTGTTTACTTTGATCCTGCGTAAATTCCCCGAAGGCTGGAGAATCATTCACGACCATACTTCGTGATTCGTTTACTGATAGCGCAATGCTGTCAGCGGGTCCATCCTTGTCGCCCTTCGCGCCGGGATATAGCAGGCAAGCGCCGCAATGAATATCAAGATTCCCGAAACGGCCAGAAATGTGATCGGATCGGTTGTGCTCACACCATAGAGCAAACTCTTCATTACTCTTGTTAAAATCAGGGCGCTCAAACCACCGATCGCGACGCCAAGCAGAGTAAATTTCAGTCCCTGACTCAGAATCATTAATAATAAGCTTCCTGGTTGTGCGCCAAGCGCCACGCGCAGTCCCATCTCGTGCGTTCGCTGCGACACTGAATAGGCCATTACACCATAGATCCCCACGCCGGACAGAATCAATGCAAGCAGAGCGAAAATCCCCAGCAACAACAAACTGAATTTAGGCTGCGCGACTATCTTACCGATTATTTGATCCATTGAGAGCAGATTAGAGACAGGCATATTCCCATCCATCGACCACACTGTATTCCGAACTGCATTTGAAATTGACAGCGGATCAGCCGCCGTTCGCACGACCAGGCTCATCTTCCGACAGGAGAATTGAGTTTGAGGAAAATAGATCGACGGTTCCGTCGGCGAGTTCAAATCAATATTCTTTTCATCGCCGACAACTCCGACTATCTGCGCGTCAAAAGATTGCGGCAGGTAATGAGATAGCGGCCCGATG
>DASRDY010000034.1:0-92436 GCA_035652355.1 Blastocatellia bacterium | reverse complement strand
GTTTTTTGCCGAAATCACGCATCACATCGCCGGCCATGCTTCGCGGCAAACTGATTGTTGCCGTGACCTCGCTGCCACTGTGCTGAACCTTGAGATTATTCAATACCTTTGCTGTATTGGAATCCTTTGGCACAGAGGCCTTTTTAAAGAAAGCCGCAGTTGTTATTGCACCTGCTATTGTAGTCGCATCCATTCCGCCGGTTGTATTGCCAGTTACGGACAACGTCACGTCGCTATTATTAGCATCAACCGATATTTTGATCGACGAAAATTTCGAAAGAAACGGCTTCATTCCGGACTGAGCCATCACTTCCTTTAGAAAAGCCTTCGCGGCCTCGTCGGCATCCCTGGAGCCTGTGGAGCTCAAGACTTTTACATCTTTGAAATCGCCGTTTGCGTCGAGAGTGACTCCGATAGTCCCTCGCAGCGCGTTCGGATTGACCTTTAGTTGGCCATTTCTATATTTATCAACAACCTCATCTATGTGCTCGCGGAGCGGAAATATGTTAACCGCAACTGTCGGAACTTTTGAGTCAGCAGCATTTGACGACGGCGGAGCATTGTTCGCGCCACCCGTAGAACCTGCTGCCGAGCTATCGCCAGACTGATCCTTTTTGCCTGCGGTATCTTTGGCCAGTTCTTCGCGTTTCCTGGCTTCGGCCAGAGCTCGACGGCGCTCTCTTTCTTTCTTGCGTTTCGCGGCGAGTTCTTGTTCCTGCTCAATCTCGGCGAGCGATTTTGCATGTAGAGGAGCAAAAAAACCGACAGGATATTGCAGTTTCTTTCCGCTCTCGATCCAGGCGACTCTGTACTGTCGCTCGGCCTGCTGATCGACAACTTGAATATTGCCGAACTGGCTGTTTATTCCCTGGATAAAGAACAGAACAAACAGAAGGATATAGAAAACGGTGCTCAAGCCCCACCCGAGAAAATAGAGGCGCCGGATCTCGCGGTCCGGGTGCGCATTCGGCATGTATTTGTCGAGTGTGCTCAGATGCAACAGCGTACCTCTCTAGATCACTATTATAGCACCAGCAATCAGCAAGCGGTTAAAGACAAGCCCGGAAATCTCTCTTTTTTCGAACACAGAATCCGGGAACGTTGACTGTGACATCAAATGGCCAAACTCGGGCCTTTGACTACGGTGTCACACCAGGTGTCACAGTGCTACTAACAGATAACGAAGAGGTTACAGGAACTGTGACAGTGTGACAGCAGTTGGCCAAATCCCAACAATTGTGCCACGCTTTGCCACAATCGTGGCGTGGACTTTAGTCCGCGCAAGTTATAAATCTTTCAAGACAATTGGAACAGAAACTGGCCATTAACCTCAAGCTCGAGCTACGGCTTTTCATTGCGCGGTTTAGCTTTAATCCTGGTAGATCAATGATTTGCGCGGACTAAAGTCCACGCCACGATGGCAGTCAGCGCCACGCAAGTACAATGCTCAGAACAATTATCGCTAAAACTCCGATTGCGGCCAGCATATTTCTTTTGCTTTTGATGTGCCAGAAATAGGTAAGAGCGACGATGATTCTCAGGATTGGCGTTAGCGACAGAACAATCAGCCCGAGACCAAGATATGCGCTCGGATTCAGATATTCTCTTCCAGTCAATAATTGAGAAAGCGTTGGAGTAGGAACTTTGGCCAGCGAGCTTTTTCCAGGAATTGGCATTCCGGAAAATAAATAAAGCACCGATCCAAACAGCATCAAAACGCCCGCCAGGAAAGAAGCGATTACGGTGACCTTGGTCATCACCCTGTGCATTTCCGCGGTAACGGTCTCTTTTCGAGACTCAGGTTTACTTGCGGACATAGGCCATAACGCCCTTCCATATCATCTGGCCGGAAATATAGAAAAGCACCGCGACCAGAATACCGCGCAAAAAGCGGACGTCGAATCGCTGGTAGAGCTTTGCCCCAAGAATCGCGCCACCGAATACGCCAAAAGCCGTGGGAACTGCGATTAGCGGCGCGATATAGCCGTGCGCGTAATAAACGAAGACACTGGCTGCCGCCGTAATTCCAACCATGAAGTTGCTGGTTGCAGTGGCCACGCCCAGCGGCACTCCCATTACCGAATACATTATAGGCACTTTGATGAAGCCGCCGCCTACGCCTGAAAGGCCGGAAACATTGCCGGCCAGGTAACTCATCGCTACGCCCATGCCCCAATTTTTCACTTTGTAAGAACCGGTAAACAACTCTTCTCGCAGTTGTCTAACCTGAGGTTCACGCATGCGTCTGCGAGCAGCAAACCCTTTGTAAACCGTATAAACCGCCATCATCAGAACAAAGCCACCGAACAAAATGCTGAGAAACTGGGGGCTAAGCATTCCCGCGATCAGACTTCCGGTAATAGCGCCGGCTGTCGTTCCGAGCTCGAGATTCAGAGCCAGCGGTACATCATTCATTTTGCTTTGCGACGAGACACAGGAGACCCCGGCCGACGTGGCGATGACGCCAACCAGGCTGGTGCCGATTGCGAGATGAAGGTCTATATGAAACAGTAATGAAAGAGCGGGAACGAGAAATAACCCCCCGCCCAAACCAAGCAGAGCACCAAAGAGGCCCGCGACGACACCCACTAAAAATAGAAGGGTAAGAACTAACATTCCACGGAGATTACGAGACGTGGTCCTTTACAAATCGGCAAACTCAATATCCCCGGAGAGACTTTCTGCTGGATCATCCCAACGAAAGAAAGTTATACCATTCCGACAAATCCTGTTTCAACCCTTCATAGCGATCCTTGAGTTGTTCATAAAGTTTTGCATTCTCAATCGCCAGAGCGCCGAGATTGGCTATAGCCTTTAAAAAGTTGATTTCTTTATGGGTAAATCGCTGTGGCGCGGCCGCATAGACGCGCATAACGCCTATTACTCTGTCGCGAATCGCCAAAGGTACGGCCAATACCGATCGTATTCCTTCTTTAATAGCTTCCGAAGTATACTGAAGTCCAGTCTCTTTTGTGATGTCGGTAATCATGACAGTCTCGCCGGCCAGCACTCTCGCTGCCACAGGGCTTCGCGACACATCGATTACGCCTTTGCTCAAATAATCTTCACTTAAACCATACGAAGCTTCGAACGCCAGACTGTCGTCCGGATTCAACAACTGAATCGAACAGCCCTTCAACATCATCTCTTCTGCAGTTCCCGCAACGACCGCGTTCAGCACATCTTTGAGTTTGTTTACCGAATTGATCGCTCCGGCAATCTTTACCAGCGCCTCATGAATCCTGGCGCTTTCAATCGCCATTGCCCCCAGATCGGCCACGGCGGTCAGGAACGCCACTTCTTCATCAGTGAATCTGTAAGGTACCGTCGAATAAGCGCGCAATACGCCTGCAACACGTTCTTCCACGCTCAGCGGCACAACCAAAACCGAGCGGACACCTTCTTTACGTGCGGCTTCCGGATATTGCCACCGCGGATCTTCTGTTACCTCTTGAATGATGACCGGTTTGCCTTCGAGCGCCGTCTGATCGATCGCGCTTCGCTCGATGTCAATCGGACCTTTGTTCAGATACTCGTCGCTGAGTCCGTATGCGGCAATCAGCCTCAAAGTATGGCGGCGCGGACCGACCAGTCGCAAACTGCAGGCGCGCAGACCCATCTCTTCGGCGGTGCTTTTCAACAGAGCCTTAAGAGTTTCATCGAGACTCGTCGCCGCATTCAAGGCACGCGCAATTCGATATAGATCAAGCGCTCTGCCCTGTATTTTGGCTTCTGTCGGTTTGGTTTCTGGCATAATGCCTCCTGCCTGCCTTTATCTCGCAGAAGTCCCGCAACAACCGATGCCGCCGCTTGCTTACGATTTTATGCTAGTTCCTGCTGGACTCGAATAATTGGGGAATGGCCAATTCTCCGTTATGTGATCATTATAAGCAAGCTTTTTTACCATAATTATGTCCGCGATGGTTTCCACCGGCCGCTTCCCGATCCGATTATTGTGGCGACTGAAGTAGCTCGTGAAGGCTCTCTTCGGTAATATCGTAGTGAGAGGCGTGCCAGACCGCTTTGCCGTTGCGCACCAAAATGACTTGCGGCGATTCGTGGCGAACTCCCAGTTGATTTGCGACAGCGTCGGAAATTGACCGCGAACGCTGAACAACTATCATTCTAATAATCGGGCTAATAATTGGGCCAACGATCGGACCTTCATCAGAGCCTTCGGCTTGAAATTTATTCATCTCACGAAAAGCATGAGCACTAATTGGACAGGTAAGGCTGTGTTTGAATAGTATAACCGGCGATTTATCCGAATCGCCGATGACAGCTTTCAACTCGTCCACGTCTTTTAATTCCACCAATTGTGCCCCCGCCTGCGCCATTTCCCCTCCGTATGCGACTCTAAGCTCAATTCTTAGCGAATTTGGTTCCACTATGCAAATCGGTGTATTGGTTGCGTCAAACATCAGTGATGTGGTAAGGTCTTAATTGATATCCCGAACAAAAGGCGAGCCATTATCCTCAGATTTAATAGCAGCCTCATATCGAAATGTCGGATTGGTTGGAAGGGAGCTTCGCGGACACTCCTTGTTAAAGTATCAAGCGAGCGCTCCCTTCCGGCCTGAGTTCGAATCCGATTACGACCGGAAGTTTCCCCGACTCTCCCTATTCATCCATTTGAATCAGTTTGAATACCTCGTCCACGATAAATCCGTTCGTTGCGATTGAATCTCCACCGCGAATTGTCGAAACGCCTTTCCAATCGGTAAATGTGCCGCCGGCTTCCCGCATAATTGGAAGCAACGGTGCGCAATCCCAAACCTTCATAATTGGATCGATCATTAGCTCGGCTCTGCCAGTCGCAACCAGCGCGTAGCCGTAACAATCGCCCCACGTGCGCTGGCGACTGGTTGCATTCGCCAATCGTTCGTAAGCCTTTCCGCGACCGGTTTGATAGAATAGTTCAACTCCAGTGTTCAGGAAAAGTGCGTCACCGAGATCTTTAACTTGTGAAACATTGGCTCTTCTACCGTTCCAATAACATCCTTCGCCTGTTGCGGCGTATAGTGTCTCGCCAAGCGCTGGATAATTAATGACGCCGACGACGATTTCATCATCTTTTTCAATACCGATCAGTACACCGTAAAACGGGACTCCCCGAATGAAGGACTGTGTCCCATCGATAGGATCAATGATCCAGCGATATTCGGACTGGCCGGTTTGTTCACCATACTCTTCGCCGACGATGCTGTGATCGGGAAATTTCGCGCAGATCAATTCCCGGATCGTTTGCTCCGTACGTTTGTCGGCAATGGTAACTGGCGACTGATCGGATTTGATCTCCGGCGTCAGCTTGGTTTGAAAATATTCAAGGGTGACTTTGCCTGCCTGCCAGGCGACTTCGACGGCGAAATCCAGCAAATCACGATTTGTTACGCTCATATGCGTGGTGAAAGTCAAAGCTAAAATTTCACCACAGAGGTCGCAGAGGACACGGAGATTTTATTGTTTTTCCTCTGCGCCTTCTGTGGTTGATATATTCCATTAAGTTTTAATCTGCGGCGGATTCCAGCGCTTTTCCCTCCGGTTTCTTAAGCAGTGGCAGATACTGCCTGGTTATCGCTACAACAACACCAGCCAGTGCAACCAATCCAATTACGTTCGGCAGCGCCTGCAGAGCATTCATAACATCTGCGTAATCCCAGACAAGATCTACCGGAGCCCATGCTCCAAACAGGATCAATGAGCAATAAATGATTCGGTACGGTATGATGATCTTTGTTCCTATTACGTATTCAAAACATTTCTCGCCGTACCATCCCCACCCGATCAGGTTCGTGTAGCCAAATAACAACGAGCTGATCATCACGATGTAACCGCCGACGTGAGGAAGACTGGTGCCGAACGAAGTCGCGACAAGAGCTGTAGAAGTCAGCCCCTTATTCCACAATCCGCAGACGATTACGACCAGTCCGCTCATCGTGCATGTCACGAAAGTGATGATGAATACGTCCAGCACGCCCAGCATCGCCTGGCGCACGGGATTCGTTCCCTTTGCGACTGAATATCCGATAGCAGCGGTTCCGAGGCCCGCCTCGGTTGCGTATAGCCCGCGGGCAGCACCAAACCTCATTGCCACGGTCCATCCCGCCGTGCCGCCGAGTATCGCGGTCGGACGAAAGGCGCTGGTAACGATCAAACCGAATGCAGCAGGGATCTGATCAAAATGGGCAAAGATAACGTAAAGCGCGCCTCCTACATAAAGAACGACTTTCAATGGAGTCAACGCTTCAGCGAACCGCGCAATCCACTTAATTCCGCCGATTACAACCAGGAAAACCAGAACAAATATGATCGCACCCACGGCGACCACCGAAAGAGATGGAATCTGACTGTGAACTACAACGGCCATCGAATTTGTCTGAGCTAATGGTCCAGTCGACATGGCGGCAACTCCGGCAATGATCGCGAAGAACCAGGCGAGTCCCTTCGATTTCATGCCGTATTCCAGGTAGTACATCGGGCCGCCCGCCCATTCTCCATTTGGCAACTGGCGACGATATTTGAACCCGAGGATTGCCTCGCTGTATTTGGTCGCCATATTCAGCAACCCCATCACCCACATCCAGAAGATCGCTCCGGGACCACCGGTTACTATCGCAGTTGCTACGCCAGCTATATTGCCGTTACCAATGGCACCGGCAAGAACTACCATCAGCGCCTGAAAGCGCGATATGTCTCCGCCCGCCTCAGACTTTTGGGGAGCGAATGCAGCCTTCAGTGCAATCCCGAAATTCGCAAGGTGGGTCAGCCTCAATTTAAGCGTGAGAAATAATCCAACCAGTGCAAGAGCCATAACGGCGTACGGCCCCCACAGCAGACCTGACGCCGTATGCACAATATGCTGCAACTGTTCCATTGATGCTCCAGAGTATGAATGATGAAATCGGAGAATATCACAAAAAAGTGGCGCAGACATTCAGTCTGCGCGAATTGGGAATTTACCAAGGTCGAAGATAATCGTCAGTTCTTGACCGCTCTTAGAGGCCCAGTCAACCAGAGTGCCAGTACTATCGAACGTTCAGGTCCAGAACATGCGCAGACTGAATGTCTGCGCCACTAAAGATTATTTGACGCTCACATGAATTACCGATAATATTCGTCTTCTGTCGCGATTGATGCGCGACAGAAATCGGTAAGGCGCATTGGTGTAGTTGGTTAACACGCAGCCCTCTCAAGGCTGAGACCACGGGTTCGAGTCCCGTATGCGCTACCATCTCTTCTTTTATTAGCCCGCAAGAATGGATCGATAAACTTCAGGATCGACGTTTCCACCACTGATCACGCAGCAGACCGATTTTCCTTTGAAGAATTCCGGTCGCGTAAGAACCGCGCCGATACTGAGTGCGCCAGTTGGCTCGCACTTAAGATTGGCTAGCGAGAATAGCTGTCGAACGCCTTCTTTGATGTTATCTTCGGGAACTTCGACGATGTCCTGGACTCCGGTTTTAATCACTTCCCAATTGTGATTGCCGATGCTCAACGTCCTTGCGCCGTCGGCAATCGTTTGTGGCTCAGTTTCATTGCGGATTATGTGACCTTCGCGAAGTGAACGCGCCGCATCATTCGCCATTGCGGGCTCAGCACCGACGATTTTGACCTCTTTGCCGCTTTCTCGTGTTCCCTTTACCAGACCAGAGATCAGACCGCCTCCGCCGATCGGAGAAACTATGTAATCGAATTGCCTGTCCAGTTTTGCCAGTTCCCTGCCCAGACTCGCGTTCCCATCGATAACCAACGGATCGTCGTACGCGCTGGCAACGAATGCGCCGGGGTCTTCGCTGGAAAGCTCTGAAACCCGCTGTGCTCTGCTCTTCGTTTTTACGTCGACTAAATCAACAGTGCCGCCGTACTCCCGGACTGCGTCCACTTTCACTTTCGCTGAGGTTGCTGGCATAACGATGATGCATTGCTTTCCCAAAAGCGAGCACGCATACGCGACTGCCTGCCCAAAATTTCCTGACGATGCAGTTATGATTCGCTGCTGCGGGATATTCGCAGCCAGGTTGTAAGCAGCCCTGAATTTGAAACTGCCGGTGTGCTGAAATGTTTCGGTCGCGATTGTCAGATTGACGCCCAGACGTTTAGCCAGCCTCGGGGCATCAACTATCGTCGTGTGTCGCACGATTTCGGTAAGCGGAGTCACAGCGTTTTTGGTCATTACTGACAAATAACCAAATCAAGCCAAAAAATCAAATCGGATTGGAAGAAAGAAGCTCTGATTCAAAATCTGGGCGTGTCTCCTATAACACCCAATTGTCGCATTAATCCCAGATCGTCAGTTTGCCGCCAGTGCTCAACAATCTTGCCGTTTACGATGCGATCGATTTGAATCTGATTAATGCTGACCATTTTCCCTGAGGGACTAACGCCCATAAGATGAATACCGCGATGGGTTCCTTGTATGGTCAGGCGAGTAACTACTTTGTCTCCATCAAACAGTTGATCTTCCACTAAGAATGCCAGATCGGGAAAAGCGGTCCGTAATATTGTCACAACCGGCTTCAAGTCGTCTGGCCCTGGCAGCGAGTCGGGAGTAGTCGGCGAGTGATTGATAAACCTGGAATCGATAATCTCGTCCAAAACGGAAATGTCTCCGTTGTTCCAGACTTCTTCAAAGTACCGGTTCATGATTCTGCGGTTTTCTTCAATTGACATGTCTTCTCCCCGAGCTGGTTTTTTAATTTACGCGGATTATGACGGCAGGGCCGGCCTGTTCGCAAGCCAAAATAAAAGGACCGAGCACGCATCTTTAATCAAGATATGTGCTCGATCTTAAAATTGCGGCCACTTTTCAGTGAGTCAGCCGCGCATAGGAGTGTCAGAATGCGAGGAACAACTAGAGTGATCTCAAAAATGTTATAAGACGTTTCTGATCAGCAGCGTTCAGGTGACTGAAATTATTGATCACCTGGGAAGCTTCGCCGCCGTGCCGCATTATGGCGTCCATCAGAGTCACCGTCTGGAAATCATGCATATATCGGTTATGTGTTCGCAATCCCCACAGCGGCGACGTGCGCATCTTGTGAGCAGTAATCTGACCGCCGTTCTGAACAATTCCATCACCTGTTCCGACATCGTGAAGCAAGAAATCGCTGTAAGGATGAATATTCTTGTTGCCCAGCATCTGAGCCTGGGTCGAGTTGATTCCCGGAATCAACGAAGGTATGCCCTTGCTCTTATCGCCGAGCAGTTTGTCCGGGCTCGCCGTCGGAATCGTAGACATATGGCAAATGTTGCAGCCGACCTGGTTGAAGAGGTTTTCACCAGCCTTCGAATCCGAACTATTGCCAATGGACCAGTCGCGTGAAGGAGGCTTGGTTGCTCGCATGAAGGCCGCGAATGCATCGATGTCGTTATCTTTGTCTTCGCCGCTTGGCCCGTTGTCAGGTACCATATCATATGCGGCGACTGAGCGTCCCAGTGAAGTGTTCTCAGTCTTGAAAAGTCTGTTCGTAATACCGATTTCGTTTACATAGGCATCGCCGGAGAACGACAGCAAACTGGCGTGCTGATCTTTCCAGCCGAACCTACCGACTCGCCACAGACCTGGATCTTCCAATATCTGAACCCAAACAACCTGCCCTTGAATGAATCCGTTGGTGGCCTGAGCCTGCTGCTGAGCTATTGTGGTAAAAGTGCTGTCGTCGATTGCTTCGACGTATCCGTCACCAAGCGTGTTAAGCGACGCCCGGAAAGTACGAATGTTCTCGCCGTCGGGCACAACTTCCTGGATAGCCGGATCTATTGCTCGATCGTTAATCAGAGAGCCGCCGGGAGCATCAACGAAATTGCCCTTTGAATCCAGGTGCCCGGCTCTCAGCACTGAAATCTGGCTTATGCCGCCGGTCGTAGGACTCTGATGACATTCGGCGCAGGATTGGGCGTTGTAGACCGGCCCGAGGCCTTTCGCTATGTCATCGCGTTCCTCATAAATTCCTTTGGTCTCGTCGAAATCCGATTGACTCAAATAACCGTTGCTGATGTTGTCATATCCGGCCGGCGCTTCGGTGACACTATTGGTGGTAGGCGCGCCGGATGAAGTGCGCGTGGCCCCACGCGGCTTTACTACGCCCGCAGTCAGCCTCGTTTGAGTAAAGGTCAACGGCTGCACCAGACCGATGACCACGAATAAAACCGCGACTCCAAGGATAACTCTCATACTCTCCGCTCTCTCCTGTCTTCCATCGAGCTGGCCGGATACCGCGTCGAAGCCTTAGCTAATGGAAGTAAGCAATGGGTTACACACCGTTTAGAGCCTCGCAGGTCGAGAAGCTCAGATTTCTCAGCCCTGCTTAGATATTGTTGCGTGTGCACCGACGCTATTGGCAAAGTCCAGACCGAGAACAGTGGAGAGCTGTTTATCCAAATGATTCAAAGGTTTAGATTAATTGGCCGTGTGGTTTGTGAAGAACAGTCACAGTTATCGTTAGCGGAAGTGTGTACAAGCGTAACACTATGTGGAATCGAAGAAGCCTTAATACGATATCGAGTTCGTAGTTCCGCCTTCAGGCCGGAATTTTAAAAACCCTCCGCCTGAAGGTGGGACTACGAACTAGAATTGATTGAAACCTTCCTGGCTGAAGACCACGCGGTCCGGGCCAAGCGTTCGCTTTAGGGCATCAAGCAGTTTTTCGTGTTGATTGTTCGTCAACCAGTCTCCGTAACCAAGGTTTCTCATCAACGCAGGAACACCCAGGGCCTCAGTTCGTTTGCCGCCCAAACCGTCGCCCGCAAATGTATCGACCAGAGCTCGCGTACAGCGCGGATTCAGCAACTCAGCGAACCGATCAGGGTCGCACGGAAGCATCGGACTGATGGCGGCTTGTACTCGAAGTTCCGCGCCGTGAAGCCGCTCAAGAACTGCCAATCGTCTGTCAACGCTCGGTGATGTCGGAGTCAAAGTTTTCCTGACAGCGTCGTCATCGGTCTCGATTGTTATGCTGATCCAGAGAAAATCGCGCATGTCTTTTAGCAAATCAATGTCGCGCTCAATCATCGGGCTTCTGGTTTGCACGACAAGGAGTCCGACCGGAAATTCCAGGAAAATCTCCAGAACGGCCCTCGTTAATTTCAGCTTTGATTCGACTCCCTGATACGGGTCGGTCGCTGTCGACATGAATATTCGCAATTGATCCAACCGGCCCGCGGATTTTTGCTTGGCCAGTTCCAGCGCGAGAAGATCGGGCGCATTGGTTTTGGCGGTGACCCAGTCTCCCCATTGATGCGGAGCGAACTTCGCAATCGGCATCTCTCTTACGTAGCAATATGGACAGCCTTGACCATTTGTTGTGTTTCGTCCGAACGCGCAACCCTGGTACACATTAATCGAATGGGTAAAGGTGGACAGGAACCCACCGGTCGGGTTCAACAGCGTCTTCGCCTTCTTTTCAGCGTAATGCAGCACCCTACCTGTGTACCATGATTGATCGACAATCTCTATATGCAAGAGCAATGGCTTCGTGCGTCATTTTCAGTAACAATATGCGAACATTGGTGCGATAATGGGTATTGCTGCCGGGCGAGTTTCGCGGTTTGGCGCCAGCGAGACATTCTATCAGATCTGTGGATCTGGGGTTTCTGATCTAACGATGGTTGTTGCGGATCAATTACAAGCGAATGATGCTCTGTTGCTTCCGTTTCTGAATGCATCAGATCAGGGAGCATCAGAGGAGGCATTATCAGAACTGATATCTCTGCACGCTCAGCCCGCAATCAAAGATATTGTAGGTTATCGATTGCGCAGCTTCCTGTCTGTCGCCGATATGCAGGATATCGAGGATGTTCACGGCACGGCAATCACCCGTTTACTCACCCATCTTCACAGGCTAAAGAGTAACCCGAGCGAAAGGTTCATCAGCAACTTTCGCAGCTATGTCGCGGTTATCGCATATAACGCCTGTCACGAGTATCTGCGCCGCAAATATCCGCAGCGATCAAAGCTAAAGAACAGGCTTCGCTACCTGTTTTCACATCATCCGAAGCTGGCGATCTGGGAAGATGAAAACGGCGAAATGCTTTGCGGGCTGTCCGAGTGGAAAGACAAAAAAGCCGACAGCCTAACTTTAGTCAAACTGCGTCGTTTCGAGGACGGAGAATCTGATTCTGAGCAGAGTTTATCAAAGACGCAGTTGCGGCGATCGGACATGGGTGACGGAATGATCCTTCTTTTAAACTGGCTGGAAGGATCTGTTGAGCTTGATGTCCTGCTGAGCGTTGTCGCAGACATATGGGATATTAAAGACCAGACGGTCAGCTATGATCACGAATCAGAGGACAGTCCCGACTCGGTCGAGACTTTGCAGGATCAAAGGGTAGATATCGAGGCGGAGGTCGAGCGTAAATTATTTTTGCAACAGTTGTGGGGTGAGATCCGCCTGTTGCCTGCGAAACAGCGCTCGGCGTTGCTGCTCAACCTGCGTGATCCGCAGGGACAAGGATTAATCTCGCTGCTGCCAGTAACCGGAGTTGCCAGCGTCAGCCAGATCGCAGAAGTGCTCGAAATTCCGACCGCAGAGTTCGCAAAGCTATGGAACGATCTGCCGCTGGAAGACGCAGAAATAGCTGAAAAAATGGGATTGACCCGTCAGCAGGTGATCAATCTTCGCAAGTCAGCTCGCGAGCGCCTTGCGCGCCGATTGAAGTCCGGAAAACCGAAATGAAAAATAATTTCGCTGATTTTTCACAATGATAATATCCCGGATATTTCGTCATCATATAAATATGGATGGTGCGGCAAGCCCAAGTTACATGAAGCCAAATGCACGAGCCAACTTTGCTTAACCATCTTTCAGAACAACAGGTTAAGGCTTTAGAGAGAGAGGGGCCTTCAACCGGCAGAATTATTGGTAGGTGGAGATCATCTGGCGGAATGCGCGCTGGTGAGTGGAGATGAGCCAATGAACCAATCCTGGCAAAATTTCAAAGCCGATTTGGAATCGATTGGCGAAGCTGACCTTACTCATCTTCAATACGAAGAGATGGCCGCCTATGTCGACGGAAAATGCGACGATGTTGAACGAGAAATAATCGATAGCCATATTTCGATTTGTAATTTTTGCGCGGATGAGCTTCGTGATCTGAAGGAATTCAGCGGCACTGTCATAATTCCGAAGAATGTTGAGGTGGCGCTACCGGCTAAGGTCTCCTTTTGGCAGGGCGTGACAAGTTTCTGGTCACCGGCTTCGAAACGTTTCTGGATTGCAGGGTTGTCGTTTGCCGCTTTACTGATTATCGGTATCTCTGTAGTCCTGATTTCCAAACACAGCAAACCTGATGTTGCATTGGCTCCGCCTTTGCCCAATAAATCTGATAATCCGCCGGCCGCAGCCACGGGCGCACCGCCGACGGTCTCTATTCCCGACCAGATTGTCGCAACGCTGAAAGACAACTCCGGAGAGATTACGCTGTCACAGTCAGGCGGTTTGAATGGTTTGGAAAACCTGTCGGAGTCGGAACGGCAGATAGTAAAAGACGCTTTGCAAACGGAAAAGGTATCTCTTCCGTCGGACATTAAAACCTTGATAGGCAAAGCCGGAACATTAATGGGAGAGCCTGATTCCGGACCTGCATTCAAAGTGTTGCGACCTCTGGGAACTGTTGTTCAGACCGACCGGCCGTCATTCCAGTGGCAAAAACTGGAAGGTTCGACAATTTATACAATCACAATTTTCGACCCTAACTTTAACAAAGTTGCCGACAGCGGTCCGCTGCAAACAACAACCTGGCGCAGCAATGTTTCGCTGAAATCGGGTGCAACGTACTTGTGGCAGGTAACAGCCGTAAAAGATGGAAAAGAGATCACCGTCCCGGCAGCTCCAGCACCAGAGGCCAAGTTCCGTGTTGTCTCGCGTTCCGTTTCGGAGGAGTTGAATCAGATTAAGCAGCAGTCTGGCAGCTCGCACCTGGTAATGGGTACGTTTTACGCTAAGAACGGATTGCTAGACGATGCCGAAAAGGAATTTCAGGCTCTTGTCGCTGCCAATCCTGATTCCGCTGTTGCTAAGAAGCTGCTGTCCAGCGTCCGCGGCGTTCGCCATTAGTTCGATGTTCTTACAAATAACTTTTCCTGTAAGCTAAGTAATATGGCGTTGCTCTCTACATCATTAATGTTTAGAAACGGCCAACACGGTCTTCAGATGTTTATCATAACCCTTTTGAAGCTATCAGCAGTCAAAGGGTTCTATCCAAGTTTGTGACCTGGCAGCGGTAATCACTAAACGGTGAAATTAACCCACATCAGGGGTGGGCGGGCAATCCAGTTTAAGATGGTCTACCGTTGCCGGTCACTCGAGTTAACATAACTTGCCTCCATTCTTAACACATACCATTTAGAAGCTCCCTAACCTTGTAACGCGCCTAACTGCCTGGAGCGATTGATACTTTCTCAGAATAGTCACATTACGCTCAAATATGCGCGTAATGCACTCAGAAAATATAATGTGTATCACTAAATTTTTCTTGACAGATCGGAAAACATATTATATTAATATGGTCGCTGGGTAATGGTTATTCGATCTCATACATTTTTGGAGGTACACATTATGGCAACTCAGATTGCGACCTTGAATCAGTTACTGAACCGAACCGGCTTTCCGGCAAACCGTCTTTTCAAAGAATTCTTCAGCTTGCCCTGGAATCCGGGTGAAGACCTTGGCTTAACCGCCGCAAGCCCATCATTCGATGTTATCGAATCTGACGATAAATATATGGTAAAGGCAGATTTACCGGGTTTTGAGAAAAACAACATTAATCTGACCTACGAAAACCGAACTCTGACTCTTTCCGGCGAACGCAAACTGGAAGAGGCAGAAGGCATGCGCTATCACCGAGTTGAAAGCTTCTCTGGCAAGTTCACAAGATCAGTGACGCTTCCAGTGGAGATAGACGTAAACAAGATCACGGCTGATCTTTCAAATGGCGTTTTGACGGTCACGCTGCCAAAGGCCGAATCAGTTCGCCCGAAGCAGATTTCAGTAAACATTGGGTAAATGAAGAACTGTGACAATAGTATTATCGGAGGAATAGACCTATGTCAGCTATCGCAACCAATCCATATCGCAAATTAAGTCGTGAGAACGAGCCTCGCACCAACGGGAACGTGGGCTGGCCGGTCGAGGCTAGTGAGCCGGCTGCCGTGTGGACTCCCGCAGTCGATATCTACGAGACAGTCAGTGAAATTGTAGTTCGAGCGGAATTGCCGGGCGTTACCAAGGAGAGCCTGCAGGTGCAGGTTGAGAATAATCTGTTGACGGTAACCGGGTCCCGAAACTCTGAAAACAACGAGGCCAGAGCGGTACTACGGCTTGAGCGTCCGTGGGGTAATTTCAGTCGACGTTTCACCCTGCCCGGAAACATCGACCAGGGCAAAATCAGGTCCGAGTTCAATCAAGGAATTCTTAGAGTCTTCCTGCCGAAGCGCGAAGAAGCTAAGCCGCGACAAATTGAAGTGACGATAAGCTAAGAACAGTTGAAAGGGATTCGAGAGGACGTTTAACCAGGCTTACGGTTGGCGTCCTCTTTTCTTTTACATTCTAATGGGAGTTTGCTCCGGCCAGCGCGAGTTAACAGGAATTTAACATCGCCGTAACACACCCGTTATACTCCTATGCTACACTCCCTTTTACTCAGGTTGAGGCACACACCGTGTAATTACAGCAGAATCAAGGGTTAACTGAGTAACACTCTCAGCGCTTGCTCGGTTTTAGGAGACTGCACTTGGCAATGGGTAAAAGAACAATAGTTGTTATCGAAGACGACGAAGATATAGCTGCGTCAATCCAATATAACCTTCAACGGGACGGTGATTTCGCGGTCCGCACGGCGCATACCGGCGAAGACGGTCTGAATCTTGTCGGGAAAGAGCGTCCTGACCTGCTGATTCTGGACCTGAATTTACCGACTATGACCGGTTTCGAAGTGTGCCGGCGACTCCGTAACAGCGAATCGACGGCGACGATGCCAATAATCATGCTGACGGCCAGAACGGCCGAAGGCGACAAAGTATTGGGTCTCGATCTGGGAGCCGATGACTACATCACGAAGCCGTTCAGCGTTCGAGAATTGATGGCGCGCGTGAATGCGATCCTCCGTCGTGTCGCACTGGAAAAGTCGCAGCCGGTATATGACGACGGACAGCTTCAAATCGATTTTGAGAACTTCACTGTTAAGCTGCGCGGCAACGAAATCAAACTCACACGCAAAGAATTCGAGCTTTTGACTGCCCTGGCCCGCAGACCCGGCCGAGTGCTTACTCACGACTATCTTTTGGAAACGGTGTGGGGCCTGAATTACTACGGCGAGTCCCGAACATTGAATGTGCACGTTCAGCGTTTGCGACTGAAGCTCGGCGACGCCCGCGATTATATCGATACGGTGATAGGCGTAGGCTACAGATTTGTCAAACCGCAGCGAGTTCTGGAACAGGCCGAAGAAGTCCAGGTTCTCAGCGGCGAAACCAAATAGATAGCCCGCGAACTGTCGACTGTTTGATCTCTCCTGTGATGATTTCCAACTGGCTGGTAGAATGCTGGGTATTCAATTTGTGAGCGCTCAGTGGAAGCACACCAATGAATCTTTGGCAGACAATATCGTCTCTTAAGCGGACCCGACCGACCAGCGCATCCGATTCCGTCGGGCACAGCGATTCCGACTTTGCAGTCCAGGCTGATGCATCTGATCCATTGATAACCTCGTTGCTGGCTGGAGTAGATGAAGCCGTCCTTGTCATCGATCCTGATTCACAGGTAAAGGCATACAACGACCAGGCGCTGGAATTGTTTGGGCTGCACGATCTGTCTGACCCAATTCGGCTCAGCACTGTTACTCGCGACCAGATCATACACACTCTCGTCAAGCAGACCCTTCACAATGGTGTTCAGCACGAAGAGCGGGTGCAGACGGTGATCGGCAGCGAGCGAACACTACAGGTCAGGGCTACTCCTATATTTGATCCAGATCAGGGAAAGGTCCTGGGCGTCGTGGCATGCATTCGCGACCTCAGCCACATTGAGCATCTGGAACGCGTGCGCCGCGAATTCTTTGCCAATCTGTCACACGACATTCGAACACCATTGACGTCGATACTAGCCTACGTTGAAACTTTGCTGGACGGAGCTCTTTCCGACTCTCAGAACAACGTCAGATTCCTGGAGATCATACACAGAAACGCCAGTCGCCTTAGCATCCTCATCAACGATTACTCGAACCTCTCTTTAATTGAATCCGGAGGGTTAAAACTCCATATTGAGGAAGTATCGCTGGCACAGCTTATTGACGAGCTCAAGGTAATGTTCCATTCGCAACTGGAAAACAATCAGATAGAGTTGCGGATAAACATCCCCGAAGATTTCAATGTCTATGCTGATCCTCAACGACTGGTGCAGATTCTGACCAACCTTCTGGACAATGCGATCAAATTCAACAAGCCCGGCGGCAAGATATTCATCGAAGCCGAGACAAAGAGTTATTACTCAGTAATAGTTGTCCGAGACACCGGATCTGGCATCACACCACAAGACCTGCCTCGAATTTTTGAAAGACTTTATCGAGCCGATAAATCCCGCACGCCTGGAGTTGGAGGCTCCGGCTTAGGACTGGCTATCGTGAAGCATCTGGCTCAGGCACACGGTGGCGAGGTTGAGGTTGAAAGCGTTCCAAACCTGGGATCGACATTCAGGGTGAAGCTTCCGATAGTTGGTATCGAAACTGCGGGGTCTTGAGAATTATTCGAGCTTTTATTGCCGACCGCCATCTCCCGCGCCGCTTACCGCATGCACGTGCTTGATTACGCGAGCTTCCTTTATATAGACCACCAATTCGCAGATGTTTGTGATCTGATCGGCCAGTCGCTCCAGGTGCTTGGTTATAAACAATAACTGAGTGACGCGAGCAGCGGATTTTGGATTCTCTGACAGGTAGGCGATTAAATCGCCGAATATCCTGGCATACAAAGAATCAATCTTGGAATCCTCTTCTATTACGGCTCTTGCCTTTTGACTATCGGCCGATGCGTACGACTCAAGAGCTTTGGCGAGCATCTCCTGAATGATCTCTGCCATTCGCGGAAGATCGACATAAGGTTTCAGTTGTGGTTCGTTCATCAACAACAGAGAACGCTTGGCAATGTTGGCCGCGATGTCGCACATACGTTCCAGTATTGTGGCGAGCTTTGACGACATCAAAACAAACCGGAGGTCTTTTGCGTGCGGGGATTTCAGAGCGAAGATATCGACTGACAGATGATCGACTTCCAATTCCATTCGATCTACTATATCGTCACCGTCGATTACCTCCTGCGCGAGGCGCGGGTCTCGTTCAACCAGGGCACGCATAGCGCGGGCCAGCGCGGATTCCGCCGCGCCACCCATCAACAAGACTTTGTCGCGAAGTTCAATAAGACTTGGTTCCAGCAGCCTGTTTTCCATTTTGCCCTCTGTGCCTGCCGCCGAATGCTAACCCTTGTTGATCCACCGTTATTGATCAGCCGAAACGCCCTGTGATGTAATCCTCGGTCATTTCGCTTTCCGGGTTCATAAACATCGTTTCGGTGTCGCCGAATTCGATCAACTTTCCCAACCAAAAGAACGCGGTATAACTGGAGATCCGCGCTGCCTGCTGCATGTTGTGGGTCACAATTACAATAGTATAATTGCCGCGTAAATCAAGCATCAATTCTTCGATTTTTTGCGTTGCGACAGGATCCAGCGCTGAACATGGCTCGTCCATCAGAATTACCTGAGGTTGAACCGCCAGGGCTCTCGCGATGCACAACCGCTGCTGCTGACCTCCGGAGAGACCGAAGGCTGATTGATTAAGTCGGTCTTTGACTTCATCCCACAAAGCAGCCTGTTTCAGAGAACGTTCGACCCGATCGGCAAGCTCTCGCCGGGATTTCGTCATTCCATTGATGCGAAGACCATACGCCACGTTATCGAAGATCGACTTTGGAAACGGGTTCGACTTTTGAAAGACCATTCCCACTCGCCTTCGCAACTCAACAACGTCGAGTGACGACGAGTATATGTTCTGACCGCCTATCTTCACTGTTCCAGTCATCGAAACGCCTGGAATTGTATCGTTCATTCGATTGATGGTTCGCAGCAGCGTACTTTTGCCGCAACCGGATGGACCGATGAAGGCGGTGATTTCGCCTGGAGGCAACGTCAGATTAACATCGAAAAGCGCCTGGGTTTTACGGTAATAGAAGTTTAATTGCTCGATTTCTATAACTGCCGTAGATTTGACCGGTGACAGCTTATCTCTTTGATCCGGGTTGGGAGATTGAAGCAGAGCGGCTCCCCCACCGGACCTTCCTTGATTTGAAGCTGGCATTAAAGTTGAACAATCCTCCAAACTGTGCTGAATTTCCGTGCTCTAGCTTACCTTGTTTTTTGATGGTCTGTAAACTTGCATAAACAGGCCTCGGCCCCCAGTTGCAGTTTTTGGCGGCCAATAATTAACAAAGAGTTTACATTACGGTGACCCGCCCGTGACTGCTGTCTGTAATTATCCCCCTTGCGATTTTGCGGCTTCAAATGCAACCGGATCTGCGGCGCCGTGTGCGCAGTGCAGTTGAATTTCCACCAGGTATGTTCGGGAATCTAATAAAAGGCGAGGCCCGTCTTCGCCCCTCATTAAAAGGAGAGCTTCTATGTTCAAGACCTTTCTACCGAGCAGGCGTAAGTTCAAAGGAATTTGCTTGCTCATGATGCTGATGCTGGGACTGACGCAGTTAAGATTTGCCAGGACTCACTCAGCGGATGATAAAGATAAAGACGCAACCAAAAAGGCTGCTGACGATAAAAGCAATGATAAATCAAAATCAGCAAAGCCCGCACCAACGCCAGAAGAACTGCAGCAGATGCTGATCGAGCAGTCGAAGGCTATGGAGGCTTTGCAGCAGCAGGTACGTCAGCAACAGGCTGAGATCGACGCGCTCAAATCAAAGTCCACTGGCAATCAGCCAGCGAATGCCGCATCGGTAACACCAACATTGGGCACGAATGCAAATACGACGGCATCCGCGACGACTTCGACGACAGCAAACACGACGGCCCCTATTGGAAAAACCGCGGTACCGCCGCAGGAGACGTCGCCACTTCAACTACGCATTGGTAATGCGACGATTCAGCCGATCGGGTTTATGGATTTCACGGCCGTTGTTCGCGGCACGAACACAGGTAACAATATCGGCACCAATTTCAATTCCATTCCGTTTAACAATCAGGAACAAGGACATCTGTCGGAAGCTCGTTTGAGCATGCAGAACTCCAGAATCGGATTCAGAGTCGATGCGCTCGTGCACGATGCTCGCGTGATCGGCTATATGGAAGCCGATTTCCTTGGCAACAACCCGAATAACACGTTTGTCAGCAGCAACAGCAACACACTCAGATCGCGACTCTACTGGGTTGATGTTACAAGAGATAAGTTCGAGGTTATGGGCGGCCAATCCTGGAGTCTAATGACGCCGGGTAAAAACGGCATATCACCCCTTCCGGGCGATATTTTCTACACCCAGAACATAGACGTGAATTACCAGATCGGTCTGACCTGGGCGCGTCAGGCCGGGATCCGCTTTGTTTACCACCCGACCAATACAGTTGCGGCTGCAATAGCATTGGAAAATCCAGAACAGTTCGTAGGAAATCCGGCTGAAGTTACCTTTCCATCAGCCTTTAACGCCGTTCTTACCGGCGGTAATCCGCAGTTTGACTCGGGCGGCGCGTTGTCGACTCCAAACCTTCATCCGGACATAATCGGTAAAGTGGCCTGGGATCCGAAAGTCGGCGATCGCCATTTTCACGTTGAAGGCGTAGGCTTCCTCCGCACATTTAAAAACACGTTTATCCCTGTCGGAGGAACGACGTTCGACCATTCAACTAAGACCGGCGGTGGCGGCGCTCTGAATATGTGGCTTGATGTAACGAAGAATATCCACTACGTCTCCACGATGTTTTTCTCGGATGGCGGTGGCAGGTATATATTCGGACAGGCACCTGACGCTGTCGTTCATCCCGATGGGTCGATTGGGTTAGTGCAGTCTTACTCAACTATCCAGGGTATCGAAGCGAATGTAAGACCGAATACTCTTCTGTTCGCTTATTACGGCGGTATGTATGCTAAGAGAAATACGTTCATCGACACCACAAGCGGCCTCGCCGTCAAGCCGTTTATCGGCTTCGGCGGACCGAATTCCGGGACGTCCAACAATCGCGCTATTCAGGAAGGAACCTTCGGTTTCAACCAGACAATTTGGAAGGATCCAAAGTGGGGCGCTGTCAACTTTATGGGTCAGTTCTCTTACCTGACTCGCGCACCCTGGTTTGTTGCTCCGGGAGCGCCAAAGAATGCACATACACCGATGATCTTCCTCAATCTCCGGTACACATTGCCAGGAAGCGCGCCGAAGAAGGAAGACTTAACAGTGAATAAATAGGCATTGACCTATTAAGAAGCAAGGGAGGGTTCGTAAAGACGATCCTCCCTGTTTCACAAAGCAGTTCCAGACGTGACCCGACCTGTTTGTTGTGGGAAGGGTAGCAGGAATAGTGAGTTACGTTGCAATTCCCAGCCCAAGTTTCGCTGTTCTAATAACACGCTTTATTCAGGTTAATGGTTCTCAGAATGCTTTGGCTCGGGCAGAACTGCGTCGGAAACTTAAGAGGATCCGAACTTCGCGCATCGGTGAAAAGGGTGAATTTAATTTAATGTGACAAGCTTGTTACATTCCGTTGATACTCGCCCCTTACACTGGACCCTTCCTGGTAATAAGCCTCGTCGGAGGCTATATGGAGGAAAGACAAAATGTCAAAGAATCCCGTAAGTTCCGCGAAAATCGGAGCAATCCTTCTCGCAATCGCGTCACTTTCTCTGCTGCTCGTAGCATGTGGCGGGGACACAACGGATGCAAACGCTCCTGAAGTTAGACTTCAGGGCGCGGGCGCGACCTTCCCGAATCCGCTTTATCAGAAGTGGTTCAGTGAGTACAATAAGATTACCCCTAATGCCAAATTCGACTATCAATCTAAGGGTTCCGGTTTCGGAATTACGCAGATAAAAGCAAAAACTGTTGATTTTGCAGGATCCGATGCGCCGATGAAAGATGATGATCTCAAGGCTGCTCCGGCCCCCATTCTGCATATACCGACAGTTCTGGGCGGCGTTGTAATTATTTACAACGTGCCTGAAATTACAGGAGAATTAAAGCTCACACCCGAGGCCGTGTCAGGAATCTTCATGGGAACCATCAAGAAGTGGAATGATCCTGCAATCGCCTCCAGCAATTCTGGCGTTAATCTTCCAGCGAAAGATATCACGGTCGTTCACCGCTCTGACAGCAGCGGGACCAGCTTTATCTTCACGGATTATCTATCCAAGGTTAGCCCGGAATGGAAAGATAAAGTCGGAGCGAACACATCAGTACAGTGGCCGGTGGGCGTCGGAGCAGGAGGAAGTGAAGGCGTAACGGGGCAGGTTAAGCAGACGCCGTATTCAGTAAGTTACGTTGATTTGATCTACGCGTTACAGAACAAGCTTGGTTACGCAACGCTGAAAAATGCCGCCGGCGAGTTTGTCAAACCTTCGCTCGACTCTGTGTCTGCAGCCGCTGCCAGCGCGTCAGGTCAAATTCCTGATGATTTACGAGTGTCTATAACGAACGCGCCGGGAAAAGACTCTTACCCGATATCCTCGTTCACTTATATTCTGGTTTACAAAGATCAGCCGGATGAGGCAAAAGGTAAAGCCCTTGTCAAATTCCTATGGTGGGCCACTCACGCTGGTGAGGAGTTTGCGCCAGGACTAGCCTATGCGAAGCTTCCAGCCGACGTTGTTACGAAGGACGAACAAAAGATTAACTCGATCACATTCCAGGGCAAGCCTTTGCATACGTCCTAATTTCGAGACGAAAAAGTAGGGTACCTCAATGTCAACAGTAGGCGCACCCAAACAGTCTGATTTTTCGGGGTCCGTGCAGATTGCGGGACCCCGAAAACAACTGCAACCCGACAGTGCGTTTCAAAGGCTATCTCACCGCTTTGGAGATCGCCTCTTTAACGCTGTAACATTTCTTTTCGCCGGTGGAATAGCTGCGCTGGTGGTGATTATGATCATCGCGATGGCAGTTAATTCCAATCTGGCATTTGGCAAATTCGGCATTCATTTCCTCTGGAGAAGCGCCTGGAATCCCGTCACGGAGGACTTTGGCGCGCTCCCGTTCATATACGGTACGGTTGTTTCATCTCTACTATCCTTGATCATTTCTGTACCGATCAGCGTAGGCTTGGCAATTTATCTTGTCGAGCAAGCTCCGCGTAAGATCGCTGATCCAATAGGGTTTGTCGTACAGCTGCTGGCCGCAATTCCTTCAGTGGTCTACGGGCTTTGGGCAATTTTTGTTCTAGCACCCCTGCTTCGCAATTATGTTTATCCTGCCCTGCAGTCGACCCTGGGATTCCTGCCGATTTTCAAGGGCAGCCAAAACGGTCTGGGATTGCTGACCGCGGGAATTATCTTATCGATCATGATAGTTCCGATTATCACGGCGATTAGCGTCGATATTCTGCGCGCTGTTCCAAATACCCAGCGCGAGGCGGCCCTCGCCCTTGGCGCGACAAAGTGGGAAACAACATCGATCGTTTTACAAAACGCCAGGTCTGGTATCACAGGCGCCATCATTCTGGGGCTGGGACGCGCAATCGGCGAAACGATGGCGGTAGCAATGCTGATAGGAAATCGCGCCGAGGTTGCCATATCGTTGTTCGCACCGTCAACGACAATCGCCGCCGCGATAGCGAATGAGTTTACCGATGCGACGTCGGAAATATGGCGACAGTCGCTTATCGAGATCGGCTTAATCCTGTTTGTTATTACATTCATTATAAACTCGCTGGCCCGAATCCTTGTCTGGAGCGTGGCGCGAGGTTACGGGAAGGCTGTCTAATGGCTAGTCTGGCTCAACGCAAATTTATAAGCAGAATAATGACCGGGCTGACGGCGCTTTGCGCCGTCCTGGTCATAGTCGCGCTTTTCGCGATTCTGGCCTATATCCTGATTGGCGGAGTTCGATATCTAAGCCTGGACTTTCTTGTTAATGATCCTAAACCGGTAGGAGAGGCTCACAGCGGCATACGCAATGCGATTGTAGGATCAGCAATACTTGTCGCGGTAGGATCCGTTATTGGGATCCCGATCGGCGTACTCGGAGGGCTCTTTCTCGCCGAAACAGAAGCTCACAAGCTTGCGAGTATTATTCGTTTCCTGATCGACAATCTCATAGGCGTTCCCTCAATAATCATCGGTGTATTTGCCTGGACGGCGATAGTCAAGCCAACTGGACATTTTTCGGGGTGGGCCGGCGGACTTGCTTTAGCAATGATGATGGCGCCAATCGTGGCCAGAACCACGGAAGAGATGATCAAGCTGGTACCTATGGAATTGCGCGAAGCCGCACTGGCGCTGGGGGCGCCGCGCTGGCGCGTAAGTCTCGGGGTCGTGCTGCGCACAGCCGCGGGCGGAATCGGAACCGGTTGTATGCTGGCCATCGCGCGCGTTGCCGGCGAGACGGCGCCGCTGCTGTTTACAGCTCTGGGACTGGGTTATCTGAACACAAATCTCAATCAGCCAATGGCGTCGCTTACTTATCAGATTTATTACTATGCGACTTCCCCCTACGAGGATTGGCATGCGATGGCGTGGTCTGCGACGCTGGTCCTGATCACAATGATATTTATGTTGAATATAGCAGTGAAGTTCATTTTGCGGTCGAAGCATTCATAATGCAGAGAGTAATCAGCTGAGAATGCCCGTAAATGAGAAGACTTGGCTTACCCAGATGCGCAGCAAGTCGAAGGTAAATAGAAATGACTCCTCAAAAACAGATCGAACCGGATATTCAGGTGGACAAAAACACAACTGAAACAGCCCCAGGTAACGGATCTCAAGAAGTATCAGGGAACGACACCACTATGTATACAACAAAGCCGATGTCTCCGGAGTTGAAACAAGGCCAGACAGCAAAGGCAGAACGGCGCGATCAGGATAATTCAAAGGCCACTACAGACCACAAAATCCTGATCGAAAACGTCAACTTCTATTATGGCAAGTCGCACGCTCTTCATGACATCTCTTTGAAGATTCCATCAAACAAGGTCACCGCCTTTATCGGTCCGTCTGGCTGCGGTAAGTCAACATTGTTGCGCGCACTCAATCGCATGCACGATCTTATCCCGAAGGCGAGATTAGAAGGACGAGTCGAACTCGACGGTGAAGATATTTATGATCCGGGAACAGACGTCGATCTTCTGCGGCGACGAGTCGGAATGGTTTTTCAGAAGTCGAATCCCTTCCCGCGTTCAATTTATGACAATGTCGCTTACGGTGTCAGGATCAACAATCTGACCAAATCAAAGGCGGATTTAGACGCCAGGGTTGAGAAAAGCTTGCGCGGCGCTGCGTTGTGGGAAGAAGTTAAAGACCGTCTCAAGACGTCGGCGTCCGGCCTTTCGGGCGGACAACAGCAACGTTTATGTATAGCCCGTGCAATGGCAGTCGAGCCTGAAGTGATTCTGATGGACGAGCCGTGCTCGGCGCTTGACCCAATTGCGACTCAGCGAATAGAGGAGTTGATCCTGGAGTTGCGCGATCAATTCACAATCGTCATCGTCACTCACAATATGCAGCAAGCGACTCGCGTCTCTGATCACACTGCATTTTTCTGGCTGGGCAAGCTTATCGAATTTGACACAACCGAAAAGATCTTCACGAATCCCAGCAACCAGATGACTGAAGATTACATTACAGGACGGTTTGGTTAATACCTGCGGACGGCATCGCGCCCGTGTTTGTTTATAAAAAAATAGAGGGTGAGCAATGGCAAATAGAATTCTGGAAGCAAGTATGGATGGCTTGCGCGATAAGATATTGATACTGGGTGGAGCGGCGGAGGCGGCCATTTCCCGAGCAATGCGCGCGCTCGTGCAGCGCGATCCAATACTCGCGCAAGAGGTAATTGATGGTGATGACGTCGTGGACAGGATGGAGCTTGAGATCGACCAATTCTGCCTGGATATTATCGCTCTAAAAACCCCGGCAGCGCGCGACCTCAGGTTCGTACTGATGTCGGCCAAGATTGCGCCGATTCTCGAGAGAATGGCTGATCTTGCATCGAACATCGCCAGGCGATCGCTGCTCCTGCTTGAGGAGCCTCAGCTGAAACCGTATATCGATCTGCCTAGAATGGCGGAGATCGCGCTTCATATGCTGAGCGGCGCGCTTGAGGCTTATGCCACTACCGACAGCCAGAAAGCTCGCGAGGTTATTCAGGAAGACAACGAAATCGATAATCTATATGCGCAGGTCTTTCGCGAGTTATTCACTTTCATGGCAGAAGACCCAAAAACAATCACGCGAGTAACCCAGCTTTTGTTCATCGCCAAGCACCTGGAGCGTATCGGCGATCAGGTAACTAACATTTGTGAAATGGTCGTGTATGTGAAAGAAGCACGCGTCATTAAGCATGAACATGCGTTGGGCGGACCGCTACCAGAAGCGTAATAGCTGATCTTCGTTTTAAATTCAAAGAGCCCACACCTTGGGAAAGGTCTGGGCTCTTTGTTTACTGGTGCGGAAGGGGGGACTTGAACCCCCATGGCTTGCGCCATACGCCCCTCAAACGTACGTGTCTACCAGTTCCACCACTTCCGCGTTCAGGAGGCTTTAGATTCTATTACCATCTGCTACCGCAGATGGTACTGACTTCAAAACTACTTCTTCGGCTGACCCGGAGCCGGAGTCGTTGGGTTCGGCTGCGGCGTCGGCGTACCGGTTGGCGAAGCCGATTGTGGAGCAGGCGTTGCTGACGGCTGAGCCGCTGGCGCATTAGCAGGCGGCGTCGGCTGAGGAGCGGGAACATTAACCGGAGCTCTCTCCCTTATCCCACTAGCCGCGGATCGGGGACCGCCAATACCTACCATAAATAGGAAGGTAATAATCATGAAGGCTATCGCCGAGCCTACTGTAACCTTCTGCAAAATTGTCGCCGTGCCACGCGGACCAAAAGTCTGCGCACCGCCACCGCCGAAGAGAGCCGCTGCATCTGCTTTTCCGGATTGGAGCAACACGACACCAATCAGGATGAAGCTTGCGATTACCAAAAGTATTGTGAGAATTATTCCTAACAAAGTTTACCTGCTCAATTGATCAGCTCCGATTGTAGTTCACAATCTGAGCAAAAGTCTTCGCATCCAGGCTGGCGCCTCCTACCAGCGCTCCATCAATATCGTCTTGTGCCATTAGAGCAGCGATATTGTCGGGTTTGACGCTGCCTCCGTATAGGATCCGCACCGTCTCCGCCGTGGGTTTGCCAACCATGTTTGAAAGATGATGCCGGATGAATGCATGCATCTCCTGGGCAATGCCGGGCGTTGCCGTCCTGCCTGTACCGATAGCCCAGACCGGTTCGTAAGCGACGATGATACGGGACACGTCTGACCCTGTCAAGTTACGCAAACCGCCCTCTAACTGTGTTCGGACTCGCTCCTCCGCTTGGCCCGCTTCGCGTTCTTCCAATCGCTCACCGACACAATAAATCGGTGTTAAATCAACATCGAGCACACATCTGACCTTCCGGTTAGCTCTCTCATCTGTCTCGTGAAAGAACTGTCGGCGCTCGGAATGGGCCACTATAATGTAGGAGGCGCCGGCATCCTTTAACATATTTGCCGTCACTTCACCGGTATAAGCCATCTCGTTTGGTTCGTCGGCAACGTTCTGTGCGGCAAGCTTGATATTCGAACCCTCCAGCCTGTCGGCGAGAGTCTTTAAGGCAGTGTACACCGGGCCAATGACGACCTCGCAGTGAGTTGCGTTAGCAACCAAAGGCTTTAGCTCAAGGGCGGTCTCGACAGCGGGACCGATGTTCTTATACATTTTCCAGTTGCCAGCGATGACAGGTTTTCTAGGTTGGGTCATTTTTCCTGGGAGCGCACGCGCCTCGCGTGCCTTTTTCCGACTGTGATTATCTAACAACAAACGTACTCTTATCCTGGGCCCTGCACGCGAGACGCGTGCGCTCCGAGGCTACTTATCCGTTAAGGCTGCGACACCTGGCAACTCGACGCCTGATAGAAACTCCAGACTTGCGCCGCCGCCCGTCGAGATGTGCGTGATCTTATCGGCAATGCCAGCTTCGGTAACTGCTGCGACGGAATCACCACCGCCTACGATGCTGGTCGCACTG
Source organism: Blastocatellia bacterium (assembly GCA_035652355.1). Classification (GTDB taxonomy): domain Bacteria; phylum Acidobacteriota; class Blastocatellia; order DASRDY01; family DASRDY01; genus DASRDY01. The sequence continues at coordinate 64,181 of DASRDY010000034.1, read as the reverse complement.
CTCGATGCAACCGCGCGCGCGACCGCTACGGTGCCGCGGTCAAACGGCTTCAACTCGAACATGCCCATCGGGCCGTTCCACAAAACCATTTTTGCCTGTTCGATCTCCGCGGAAAAGCGTTTGACCGTCTCAGGTCCGATGTCCAAACCGGCTTGGCCAGGACGTGTGGCCGAAATAGCCAATGTCTTTGGGGCCGCTTCCTGGTCAGACTTATCAACAACTACATGATCTGACGGAAGCTCCAGCTTCACTCCGCGCTGTCGAGCGTGCTTCTCAAGATTCTTTGCAAGCTCTAGCTTATCCAATTCCACCAGCGATTGACCGATCGGAAGTCCTTTCGCCTTCAGAAAAGTGTAAGCCATTGCGCCGCCGATCAACAGTGAATCGGCTGACTTCAACAGGTTTTCGATTATCTCGATTTTGTCTGACACTTTCGCGCCGCCAAGTATCACGACGAATGGATGTTCTGGATCGGACAAAACCTTGCCCAGATATTCCAGTTCCTTTTGCATCAGCAGTCCTGCTGCAGCCTGACTGACAAACCTGGTCATTCCCACCGTTGACGCATGCGCCCGATGGGCAGTACCAAATGCGTCGTTAACATAAAGATCGACCAGCGAAGCCAGCTCGCGTGAAAACTGTTCGTCGTTCTTCTCTTCCTGAGCATGGAAACGCAGATTCTCCAGCAATAACACCTGACCATCGGTGAGAGCGTCGACCATCTTCTTCACGTCTGGTCCTATGCAATCGGGCGCCAGTTCGACCTGCTCTTCGAGAAGAGTTGAAAGCTGTTTCGCCACAGGTGACAGTGAATACTTCGGATCGACCTTTCCTTTCGGACGGCCGAGATGCGATGCCAGAACGATCCTTGCGCCGTGCTCTTTGGCATACTTGATTGTGGGCAAGGCAGCCCGGATGCGGGTGTCGTCGGTAACCTTTACGTTATCGATCGGAACGTTGAAATCTACCCGGATAAATACCTTTTTACCCGTTAAGTCGAGATCGGTAATCGAGAGTTTGGCCATTTCCTCTACTGTATCTTAAATCGAGAAAACCCCACCCGACAATCTTATCGATTGCCCGTTAATCTGAAAATTGAAAGCGTTAAATTCCTTTGTTAGTTATGAACTTCACCAGGTCGCGAACTCTGCAGCTGTATCCCCACTCGTTGTCATACCAGGACACGACTTTCACAAGCGTTCCATCGACAACTTTCGTGCAATCTGCATCAACGATCGATGAATTCGAGTTTCCGCGAAAATCTATCGATACCAGCGGCTCGTCGCAGTATTGCAGAATTCCCTTCATCGGTCCTTCGGCAGCAGCCTTCAGCGCGGCATTAACCTCTTCATTTGTGGTTGCGCGACTCACGACAACGTTCATATCAACGACCGATACATTTGGAGTCGGCACGCGTACAGCAAATCCGTCCATCTTTCCTTTCAATTCGGGCATCACCAGTCCTATCGCCTTTGCGGCGCCGGTTGACGTTGGAATCATGGAAACTGCTGCCGCGCGTGAACGTCGCAAATCCTTGTGCGGTTGATCCAAAATCTTCTGATCATTGGTATACGAATGGATCGTCGTCATGTTGCCACGAAGAATCGTGAAGTTATCGTGAACGACCTTCGCAATAGGCGCAAGACAGTTGGTCGTGCAGGACGCGTTTGAGATGACGTTATGACGCTCAGGATCGTACATCTGATCGTTAACGCCAAGGACTATTGTGATGTCTTCTTTCTTAGCCGGAGCCGATATGATAACTTTTTTTACCCCATCGCGGAGATGAGCCTTGGCCTTGTCCGCGTCGGTAAAGAGGCCGGTCGATTCGATGACAATCTGCGCCCCGACAGAAGCCCAGTCGATTTTGGCTGGATCTCGTTCAGCGAAAACCCGGATCGCGTGGCCGTTCAGATTGACGGTGTTTTCACCTGAACTAACATCCGCGTCGAGGGTTCCAAGAACCGAATCATACTTCAACAGGTGTGCAAGAGTATGGGGATCTGTGATATCGTTAACTGCTACAAATTCTATATCTTTGTCGCCAAGCGCTGTCCGAACTATATTACGACCGATTCTTCCAAAACCGTTGATACCGACTTTGACTGTCATGGCAAATTCTCCTCGGCTTAAAACCTGGCGGATCGGAAACCAACCCTCCCGCCTGTCAGCCAGTTGCGAACGCAATAATACTACTAAGTTGTCCCCATAAAAAGCCGTTGAGCATAGCCCGCTTTATCCGGCAATGTCAAGCCATTCGCGACCTCAAAGTTTGTTCCGTTTTTCCGCTTTAACAGCAGACATCGTGGCGTGGACTTTAGTTTGCGCAAATCCTTGATCTACCAAGACATTAGATAAGCCGTGCAACCCCGAAATCTTGCGGGGATTTACAGCCCACGCCAGGATTACCGACTCTTCCGAGATTTACGTTCTTTTCCGGGAACGTGGCTATACCTCGCTCCCCAAATGCTCCTCTCTTGTTCAGTACTGGGATATTTTCATCCCAGAAACGGGCACCTAGATAGCAACTTTAAGGATTGAACCCTTTACTAAATCAAATAATTAAGCTATTTAACCTGTTTTGCCGTTTGATGAAATAATGGCACGACAGTTGGCTAATGCCTTACGCGAACAAGCGGTTTGGACTCTCTCTGGACCGTATCGTTAAGTCTTAGATTTCAGGGGAAATCATTGGGGAAAGCGGGCTTGAATTCAAAATATTGCCTTTTTCGGAAACTGTGAGGCGGATTGCGTCGTACTAGGCAATGATTTGAGCCATAATCATTAAGCGTATCTTTTGATCTGAAAGTTCAGGAGCTTTGTAATGAATCGATCATTTCAGTTTTTCAAGCAGGGGCTTGCTGCGATCCTGGTGCTTGTATTTGTGCTTCCGCTCTCAACGTTTGCAAATGAAGGCAGGAAGACACATCGTAAGAAATCGCGCAGCACAAAAGCGGCAACTACAGCGCAAACGGACCAGCAGCAAACGTCGGCAACAGACGACAAAGCGAAATCGGACGACAGCAAATCCGACACTGTCGCCACTACGTCGGATAACAAGACTGTTGTGAAGCCGTCCGCGAATGACGACAGCGCTCCGGCCATCAAGCCTGTTCAGAATCCGAATCAAACGCCGCAGTCAGGTCAGACCCAGACTCAGACCGGTCAGGGACAGACCACCGGACAGGATCAGACGGCTATTCAGCCGCCAAAGCGCAGCGACAAACAACCGCCCGAAAATCGAGTTGGCGTCGATCTGAATAATGTTATGAATCTGTCGATCCACGACGCAGTCGTTATGGCGCTGAATAAGAATTTGAGTATCGCTGTTCAGCGCGTTGCAGTGGAGCAGGCTGAGTATAATCTGAAGGGCTTTGAAGGGATTTATGATGTCACTTTTACATCTCGTTCAGATTTCATAAATTCAACGCAGCCGTCGGCAAGCAATTTTTCAGGCGCAACTAATGGCACCCTAACAACAAAGCAATTGGATTACAACGCGGGGATTGCACAGTTAATGCCTCGTGGCGGCGGCAACTATAACGTTCAATGGAACAACACCAGGAGTACAATCAGCGGCGGAAACTCGCTGAATCCACAGTTTAACAACAACATCTCCTTTAATATAACGCAACCGCTTCTGAGAAATTTCAAGATTGATAACAATCGAAAAAATATTTTAATCGCCAAGAAAAATTTGGATCTGTCGGACGTTCAATTTAAACAGATCGCGATCAATACGATCAATCAAGTACAGGATGCATATTGGAACCTGGTCTTCTCGATAAAGAACGAAGATATCCAGCGAGATGCATTGGATCTGGCGGTTGTGCAGCTCGAAAACAATCAAAAACGCGTTGCTGCCGGTGACCTGGCGCCGATCGATGTAATCTCTGCCCAGGTGCAGGTTGATCAATCGGTTAACGGCGTAATTATCGCGTTGCAACAGGTAACAACTGCCGAGAATTCTTTGAAAGCTCTTCTCAGCGATGACCCAAACAATAAGCAGTTTTGGACATCAAGAATAGTAACAACAACACCGGTCGATTTTCAGCCGTTGAACCTTACATTAGATGATGCAACAAGGCTCGCATTGGTCAACCGGCCTGAGTTGCAAACTTTAAGAGATAATATAGAAGTCAACAACATCAATATTGGATATGACAGAGACCAGCTCAAGCCACAGGTCGATCTCATTGGACTCTATACGACCCGCGGGCTTGCAGGAACGCCAGTAGTGACAGGACCCGGAACATTCGTGCAGAATCAATCTCAGATTGATTTTGTGAACAATTTGAACACGTTTCTGAAGGGCGAGCCTGGATTTGTGAATATACCTGTTCCCACAGCCAACGTACTGCCGGTGCCTCAGCAAATTGGTGATCAATTTATCGGCAGTGAATTGACAGCCCTCGGAAACCTGTTTGCAAATAAGTTCCGAACCTGGGAAATCGGCGTTAACATCAGCTTCCCGTTCAGAAACAGAACCGCCAAGGCTAATCTGGGATTCGCGCTTGCGCAGGGACGCGCGCTTGACCTTCAGCAAAAGCAGGAAGTCCTCAATATCCAGGTTGAAGTTCGTAATGCACTTCAGGCGGTTGAATCTGCCCGCCAGAGTATCGACGCAGCCAGATCGCAGCGCGTCAATGCCGAAGCACAGTTGCAAGGGGAAGAGCAGAAGTTCAAGGCCGGCTTGTCACAGAACTTCCTGGTCCTGCAAAGACAGAACGATCTGTCGAACGCTCGCGGCGCTGAGCTGAGAGCTTTGACCCAGTACAACATTGCGGTCGCTGATCTTCAGCGAGTTCTGTCGATTACGCTGGATTCCGCAGGAGTTTCGGTGCAGAGCCCGGTTAATATGACCGATCCGGCTCCGAAATCAAATCCGAATCAAAAGCCAAATCCAAAGCCGTAAGAAAGCGGATTAAATTTCGTAAGGAAAAGGGCGGTGCCAAGAAATTGGTGCCGCCTTTTTTGTGGCGCATTCGTCCCGATTGCGCCCGTGCGAATACGTGGACGTTGGAATGGACAGGTTACATAAGACAGGGGGCGCAATCGGGACGAATGCGCCACAAATCTATTTCAGGTCTGATGAATAAATCGCCTGATAGGCCCAATAATTCGACATCACTTTATAAACATAATCTTTGGTCTGCTGGTAACCGAGTTCGATAACGAGCCTGTCGACATCTTCGCTCTTTGAGCGCTCGCGCCATCGAGCTACGTTGTCTTCGCCGCCGTTGTATGAGGCGGCCACAGCGTAGGGATTCCCGGGAAATAAAGTCAGCAAGTCTTTAACATACTGAGAGCCAAACAGGAACGCCGTATTCGGATCGTATAACTGATCCTGTTTGAAATCGGTCAAATTGAGCTCAGTCGCAATCTTGTTCGATGTGTCTGTAATGAACTGCATCATCCCTCGTGCGGCCGATGTGCTCTTTGCCTGCGCTTTGAATCTGCTCTCCTGACGAGCCAGGGACAACACCAAACGTGGATCGACTCCGCGTTCACCGGCCGAACGCAACAGGTCGGCTTTGTTTGGCGCAGGATAATTGAGCGCGGCGAAATCGCGCGGCAATAATTCCAATTTGTAATCCCGCGGCAAAGTTTTAAAGAGCGACTCACCGAGCGTAATCGCCCTGTCTGCGCGATCGCCACGATTGTAATAAACCGCGAGAGAATAACTGCTCAGCCCTGTCGGGCTTTCGTTTTGATCTGAACTGCTGACACGACGAGTTCGACGTTGATCGAGGTCATTGCTGGTTAAATCATTCGAATTCGGTTCATAGCTTGTCTGCACAATCGCGGCTTTATCATTCGATTCAGACGGAACCTGATTTTCGCTATACGATCCATTGGCCATTCCCAATTCAGCCGCGCCTTCATCGTACATCCCAAGGAAAAGAAGCTCGCGCGCAAGTGCATCGTGCGACTGCCCCGTTGTCGGCTGCCCATACTCGCGACTGACATTTGCCACGCGATAACCGAATGGCGCACGATATGCAGGTAACTGATCATAAGCGCGACGAAGAACTTCCAGCATTCTCTTTCTTATATTTTCGTCATCGCTCAACCGTAGCGCCAGATCCGCTTTTTCTTTCGCGATAGTTGCAGAATCAGAACGAATAGCAGATTCCGCTTCGCTTGCGGCCTGCGACGCTCTGCGCTTCAGGGAGGCTCCTGCTTCAGAGTTTGCCAACGCCTGTATTCGCAGCGTTGCCCTGTGACCGTAGAAATTGTCCCGTTCGTCCGGAAGGCTCAGGTATATCGCGGCAGCCTCTGAGATTCGGCCCATCTGTTCCAAACAGTATCCGCGCATGAATGCGACTTCTTCCCGATTAGTGGAGCCAGGCCCTTGCTGGCTCAGGTTCATCGACTGCAGTCTTGTAAAAGTCTCAAGGGCGGCTGGATATTCATTCTGAGTCAACTGAATCTTTGCTTCTTCGAAAACGGCGGTTGTAGACGCGAGATCGCGCGCAAGCAATGGATTGCTGACGGCCCGTTTTACCCAAACCAGCGCTTCGGGCAATCGACCGGCAGACCGCAAAGAATCGATGGCGTTAAGGTGCGCACCACCCGTCCATTGAGATTTTGGATAGGCTTTCAAAAATTGATCGTACTGTCGGACGGCATCCAGAAACCGACCGGCCTTCTGATACGTGTGCCCAATGTGGTAATACCCGAGCTCGCCCTGATCGGTGTCAGGAAATTCATCGTGAACTCGGGTGTACCATTTGACCGCTTCGTCATAATTGTTTTCGAGATAATAAGTTCTTCCGATCTGGTAGAGCGCATCCGGCTTTCCTTTGGCATTGGGAAACTGCTCGACCAGAGCCATGTAATGCTCTCTCGCTTCGGGAAAACGACGATTGAACATGTAAATACCGGCTCGGGCAGCCTGGTCGTATTCAGTTAAAACCCGATTGCTCTTCTTATCTAATTCATCAAGAGCCTGAGCGGCAGCAAGTACCGAATCGTCTTTGGGCGCTCCGACAAGTTGAGTGAATATCGCTCTGGCGTTAACCAGATCACCGGCATTGATGTAGGCCTGTCCGATCTCCACCAACAATTCGCGGCCGGTCGAAGAACCAGTGCCCGCCATCGGACGCAGAAGGGCTATTCCAAAAACATAGTCCTTGCCTTCAAGGTAATTCTCGCCAAGTCTTCGTTGCGCTTGACGCGCGGGAGCACTTTGCGGAGCAGCTTTGAGCAGTTTGTCCAGGTAGTTTCTTTCCGCAGTCAACTGATGATTAGCTCTTGATATCTCGGCAAGGTGATAGAGCGCATAAGCAGAAAGGTTCGAATTTCGCGCTATAACCGCGTCAAGCAACGGAACAGCATCATTTCCCTTGCTGTTCTTTTGCAGAACCCGAGCGAGCGAATAATCCAGATTGTTTTTTGCAAAATCCGATGGTGAGTCAGATCGAATCTCCCGCAGTTTGGTCTCGGCGGCGACGTAATCGCCGTCATCCAGAGCCTTTACCACTTCGCGCTGAGATTCAGCATGGTCGACCGCGGGACGAGTTGTTAACGCGAAAGTCGAAATTATAAGTATTAGTATTGCGAGAGTTGCTGATCGTTTAATCATCCAAAAAGCCCTTGAGGAATATAAGTCCAGTCGCCCATCCAACCACATTTTGCGCGCTCGGAACAAGCGAAATAAGGGATGATCTCACCGATTTGCGTTCACAATTAATGGCGAATCACCCTTCGTTTCCCATAATATATCGCTTTTGGATCAATTAGAACAGTTAAGGGGAGTCAATGACAGCAGCAAGATTAGACGGGACAGTAATCGCGGGACAAATCAAGCAGGACGTTGCGACGGAGGTCGCCAGGCTCGCCAAAATCGGCGTAAAGCCGGGACTGGCGGTCGTGCTGGTCGGAACCGATCCAGCTTCGCAGGTTTATGTAAGAAATAAAGTGCGGACGTGTGAACAGCTTGGCATTTATTCGGAAAAACACGATCTGGGCGCTGAGACCACGACCGAAGAGTTGCTGGCGCTGGTTAATCGGCTGAACGGTGACGACAAGATTGACGGCATCCTGGTTCAGTTGCCGCTACCGAAACAGATTGAAAGCCGCACGATTCTGGAAGCCGTAGTCCCGGAAAAAGATGTTGACGGATTTCATCCGATCAACGTCGGGCGACTGGTAATGGGCAGAGATTCGCTGGTTCCATGCACTCCCGCTGGAATTATCGAGATGCTGGATCGTTCCGAAGTCACAATCGATGGTAAATATGCTGTTGTAATCGGCCGAAGCGATATTGTCGGAAAGCCGGTTTCCCTGCTGCTTCTTCACCGCAACGCCACCGTCACTATTTGTCATTCGCGAACCAAAAATCTGGCGGAAATAACCAGACAGGCAGACATCCTGGTAGCGGCAATCGGCAGACCTGCAATGGTAACGGCCGAATACGTCAAACCCGGAGCTGTCGTAATTGACGTTGGAATGAACCGCGTCGACGACATAGAACAGGCTAGAAAAATATTCAGGAATGACGAAAAGCGAATCTCAGATGTGACCGCAAAAGGATACGCTCTGGTCGGCGATGTCGATTATCACGGAGTCAACGAGGTGGCTGGACTGCTAACTCCTGTGCCCGGCGGCGTCGGACAGTTAACGATTGCCATGCTTATGGAAAATACAATTAAGGCGGCAAAGCTTCGCCGGGGGATATCTTAAGCTGAGTGGAATTTCGGTTGACTCCAAAGGCGCTCGGCGTACAATAGCCTGTTGAATCTGACCTGCCCTCTGCCATAGAGCACGGTTTGTCCGTTGCGTGGTCAGGGCAACACCATTAGGTGTTAATAATGTGAATGACGGAGCGGTCCGATCATTCAAAATAAATAATTGAAAACGGCGGTCACGAGCTCGGCTTTATGTTAAGTACTCTCTCGTCTACGTTCATTGCCCAAGCGGCAAATCAGATTCTCAGTCCCGATTTCCAATGCCAGCAAGCTTTCCACTCGAATTGTGCCGGGCCTGTTACCTTGCCCGGTCTGGACAAATTTGTCGCGAGCTTTACGCGATATCCGCAAGGCAACATCAGCTATCTTTACGAGCTGGATAAGACGGACTGGTTCTTTATCACGCTGTATTTCGGAATCCTGGGAATACTTGCGCTTTACGGAATTTATCGTGCGCGGTTGATCTATCTGTTTAGCCAATACGAGAAGCACGAGCCACAGCTCAAATCCTGTTTTATCAAGTTGCCCAGAGTGACAGTGCAGCTTCCGCTCTACAACGAGATGTACGTGGTTGAGCGCTTGATTGAAGCTGTCTGCAAGCTGGATTACCCACGCGAACTTATAGACATTCAGGTGCTGGACGATTCAACTGACGAGACGCAAGCGATTGCGCGCAAGCTGGTGGATTTCTATCGCAACGAAGGCCACCGAATTTTTTATATTCATCGAGAGAATAGGCACGGTTTCAAGGCTGGCGCTCTCGATGAAGGTTTGAAGTCCGCAGAAGGCGAGTTTGTCGCGGTGTTTGACGCCGATTTCATTCCGCGTCCCGATACTCTGATGAAGATGATTCATCACTTCTCGCAGGACAAAGTCGGAATGGTCCAGATGCGATGGAGCCACCTGAACAAAGATTACAGCCTGCTGACAAAGATTCAGGCGATAATGCTGGACGGTCATTTCGTAATCGAGCAGACCTCACGCAATCGTTCAGGCGGCTTCTTCAATTTCAATGGCACTGCGGGAATGTGGAGACGCTCCGCTATTGAGCATAGCGGTGGCTGGCAACACGACACGTTGACGGAGGACACGGATCTTAGCTACAGAGCTCAGTTGATGGGCTGGAAGTTTGTTTATCTGCTGAATGACGATGTACCGGCTGAGCTTCCCGTCGAGATAAACGCGTTTAAGACCCAGCAGCGCCGGTGGGCCAAGGGACTGGTTCAAGTTGGAATCAAGCTGCTGCCGCGAATCTGGCAGAATCCCCATTTGCCATTGAAGGTAAAGGTGGAGATGTTCTTCCGTTTGACCGGCAACATAGCCGCGCCGCTGATGATCATTCTTTCGATCCTGCAGTTGCCGATTCTGGTCGTTCGGTACAATCAGGGATTTTTTCATTTGATCGTTTTCGACGTGCCGCTGCTGCTGTTCTCGACTATTTCCGTCGTAATGTTCTATGCCAGTTGTCAACGTTATCTTTATCCGGATACCTGGAAGAAACAGTTGAAGTATCTGCCGCTGGTAATGGCGATGGGAATTGGACTGGTCTTCAGCAATGCCAAAGCCGTATTGGAAGCGGTTCTTGGGATCGATACTGCATTTGCCCGCACTCCGAAATATAATGTCGCGGCCAAACGCGACGCCTGGCAATCTGCCGCAAGAAAATATCATCGACGCCGCGGATGGCTGCCGTTTCTGGAACTGGGGTTGAGTTTTTATTTTGTCCTCGCAATCTATTACGCGTTGTCGCGTGGAATATACGGGACAGTCCCCTTCCTCATGCTGTTCCTGATTGGATACGGTTATACAGGCGTGATGTCGTTGTTCCAGGAGCTGTGGCAGAAAATATTCAGCCAGCCAAGTCAGCAACCTGCTACTGAACAGGTTTAACGAGATACAGGCAAACTCGAATCACTGGCGTGTCTGCGATATTCAGATGACCGAGGCGATTTCGCTTTGACGTATCTTCTATACGCAGTGAAACCGAACCACAACGCATAAAAGAAGATCAGCATCGTTATACTGCCTGCGAGTGCCAGGGCGACCGATCCGGTCACTTTACGAATAACGAGGAAGAAATCACCACAAATTCCCATTCCAAGCGGAATCATTGCGGCTATGAGCACCCAAGTCGCAAGACGATGAAAGTGTTCTGTGTCTTCGCCCTCTTCGACTATCCTGTGATAAGCCGCCGGCGTCATCAGTAGAATGATGCTGATGGCAACCAGCGCCAGGCTCGCCACGTGAACGTATTTGGAAGACGCGGGCAACTGGTCAAATCCGCTTTCCACAATCGCTGCAAATTGAAATCCGAGCAAAGCCTGCGAGCCCGGCAATACTACTCTGGCTTCGGTTAAAACCTGTTTTATTTTATCTTTGAGTTCAGTCTTGCCGTTAGATTCGTTTTCCGGCTTTTCCTTAGCGGAGTGATGTTCGTGTTCAGACTCACCGTATTTTCTTATCATTTCTAATCCATACCAGAAAAACATGGCGACAATAAACGTAATAACCCCAGCGACTATCTGCACCAATTCGCCTGCAATTTTTCCGATTACTATGTAAACGTCGATTCCGAAGGCCAGCGCAAACGGCAGCAAAGCGGTTTTCATAAGCTCTGTCGAGTAACGGAGCAATCCTTTTGTGTCGCGCCCTTCTTCAACAATCTGGTGGTACGTTCCCGGCGCCATAAGAAGCGCAACGGCAAGAAGCATCAAGAACAGAGCTGCTACGTTGAGATATTGGGAAACTACCGACAATTTCCCAAATCCCTGGTTGAGGACGACGCCGAACTGAAAGCCGACCAGCACCTGTGCGCCAAGAATCAACATTCGCGCTTCATCGAGCGCGTTCTGCACTTTGTCTTTGAGACTTACCATGTCTCACCGTACCCCACGCGATAGTTCTGTACGAGTATCTGTTATGCAAAATAAACTCCATGTAAACAGGCCATCACATATGTACGATCTGGTTGAAATGGAGGAAATCGGTCTGGCTCAACGGATTAGAAGGCGTTTAGGTATTGTTTCGAATGGTGGGTGAGAACAGGCGGTCGGTGACAGAATCACAGACCGCAATTACGTTTAGAACAATTGAATTAAGATAAAACTTTAATAAATGAACTTCTCGACGATTTTGGCCCTGATTTCAGTGATCGGTGTACCTTTGGCAAACAGTTCGCCTGCCATCAGTGCTTCCTGCTGGCAAGTACCGCAAAACTCGCCGTGTTTGTCGGTGTAGCAGGACAATAGACTCTTATGACCATCCGATACGTCGCACCCGCAACCGCAAGGCAGTTGCATCAGGAGACGAGGATTGTCTTTAGCTAGTTGATAAGCTTTTTTGGTATTCGGATCTTTGAATTGATCAGGGTCAAGCACCTTTGGAAGGTCCTTCACGTCGTCAGGATTATCGTAATATGGCGGCAGCTTCTTCTTAGTCTTCGGATCGATATGCTCTGTCTGATGAGCACTTGATTGTGTTTGGCTCGATTTCCCAATTAAGTTTGGCAGCAGCGAAAAAGCCGCTATGATCGGCAAGAACAACAGTGTCGCAACAAATCCTTTTCTTCGCATTCCGTCTCCTGATTATTTCAATTTGAGGAGCAGGCCAATTATTCCTGAGCAATAAGGCTAGCATCATCTTCCGACATAGCGCAAGCTGCCAGCTTGGGCTACGTCATTTCTTAAACAACTTATCAAAGGCAGATCGAGCATCGGTGATCCTCTCTGACGAAGTAGTCGTTTCGCGCTCTACCGTCTGTCGCGGCTGATAGAATGTGCAATTGTTCGCCATATCCTTTTTCTTGATGCGCTCTTGTATCGGCTGTCGGCATTCGTTTCTTGCAGACGTATCGAAGTGAATGCAGTTCTTGCAGGAATGCAGATCTGATTTACACTTCGGACATTGAGTTGTGAAGGTAATTGTTTCCAGCTTCGGAACAACAGAGCCGCACAACGAACACCTGAACACTTGATGCACGGGAGGCAGTTTATGAGTCCGCGGTCCGTCGGGGCGTTCCGCAGGTTTCGGTCTTTCTGATTGTTGCGGGCGGTCGTCACTCATATACCCGCGTTGTTTATATTTTCTGTCCATACTTACTCCACCACCTCCTCTTAAGCACACAAAGGATCGTGGTTCGTTTCAAGATTTACTTTTGAGCCTGATAGAACGTGAGAATCTATGCAGTATTCTATCAGCATAGATGCGGCGCAATGCTCACAAGATGCTCACCCTGGGAGCGCAGGCAGCCTCGCCTGCATACCTGGGAAACGCGCGCTTCATATGCTAAGCGGCACGTTGTAAAGATAAGCAGGCAAGGATGCCCGCGCTCCCAGGAACGCTCCACACAACTCACTTTTTACCGGCTGCGCGGTTGTCGCGCTCTGCCCTGGCTTTTGCGACCATCTCTTTTACTTCGGCCAGGAGAGTCGGTCCGTGGTACGGAATACCGTCTTTGATCGTCCATTCCACGCCGCCAGTGTGAACGGTCTTACCGTTGCGAATCTCGTCGACTCCGGTTGGGTAAAGAACTTTCAAATTTTCAAGCGGATTGCCGTTCACTACGATCAAATCCGCCAGATAGCCGGCTCGCACGCGACCAAGATTCTCTTCCTGACCAAGAATCCTGGCGTTATTGCCAGTGGCGTGCTGGATAACTTTGATCGGGTGGAAACCTGCTTCCTGATGCAGTTCCAACTCGCGAATCAACCCGAACCCATACATTTGATAGATAAATCCAGCATCATCGCCAGCTCCGATCAGACCGCCTCGGCGATCGAATTCGCGCAGAGCAGCCATCCAGATGCGATAATTCTCTTTCCAAAACGCTTCGTCGGTTGAGGTCCAGCCAATGAAGTAAGAACCGTGATTGGCGGGATTCGGGCGGAAATACTCTTCGAGAGTAGGATGCAGATAATCCGCAAACCATGGCTGCGTCTGAGCTCGCTGAAGATCACGGCTCGCCTCGTAAATATCCAGAGTCGGATCCCACGCCACGTTGGCGTCCACCATCGCCTGCAACACCTTGCTCAGCTTCTCCGGGTTAGCTTCACGCCAGAGATGACCGGCATAGCGAAACCTGTCCGTCTCGTTGTTGTAGTTATAGCTGGATGGAAAATTCTGAACGCCGCCTTCAATGGCGGCGTCTGGTATACCGTACCAGTGCTCAATGCTGGTCGTTCCAAACTTGATGTCGTCCCAGGCGTTAGTCTCTTCGACGCCGACATGGTGGGCTATGCGCAGACCGAGTTTATGCGCCTCGTCTTCCATTGCGGCCATAATGTCGCGGTCGATGCCAAGAATTTTCAGACCGTCGACGCCCATCTGTTTAAGCTCGCGAACACGAGCGCGAGCTTCATCAGCGTTCTTGGGCATTGGCGTAGTATTGAATCGGCCGTAGACAAAAACACGTGGCGAGGCTACTTCGCCTCTCGCACTTTTTTCGCGCAATTCAATTGTCTTTTTTGTGTCGCTGCCAACGTCGCGGATTGTGGTGATGCCGCAGGCGAGCCAGATCTTCAACTCATAGTCGAGCGGCTGAGGAATGCCGCCGCGCTCGTCCTGCACGTGGGCATGATTGTTGATGAGACCCGGCAATACGTACTTGCCGGTAGCATCAATTTCGACATCGCCTGTCACGCGTCTGGAGCCTCGACCAGTGGCAACTGGATCCAGCGGAATGACCTGAGTGATTCTGTTGCCTTCGATGACGATATCTTTCGGACCGGAAGCAGGAGTCCCGTTTCCGTCGACCACCATAGCATTATGAATTACGATTCTCTGATAACGACGGCCGCTGATGGGAAGTTGTGGCTGGCCCTGTGCGCCGACGAATTGAGTGGAAATGCACAACAGAATCAGCGCGACGATAGTTAGAAAGGTTTTATTCAACGACATCTTTGTGCTCCTGTGACTTGGCTCTCCCCCAGCGTTTTTCATAATAACTTTTATGCGGAAACGTCGGTGGCGGAGGCGGCGGAATCTTCGCGGCCTCTTCGGGCGAGCCCGCGCGGCGACGCAACAACTCTAATTTTAAGCTCTCTTCTCCGCGAGCCATTGCCCAGCGATGATTTGCCTTAAATAACGGCTTTAGCAAAAACGACATTGTGCGGAATAGGGGCTTTTCGCCTTTCAGCCTCCAATCATAATTCATATTGACGTATTCGCCATCCTGTTCGAACACCCACTCTCCGCGGCCGTCAAAATCTCCGAACGCTCTTATAACTGAGCCATACGGATATTTCGATTCCGTAACTTCGAATTCCCACTTGATCGTGTATGGCAGCCACCCTTTGGTGAGCACGTCCATGCGTCTGCCGATGCTGTTTTTGTCTCCAGGTTTAAGCTCGCTTATTTCGAGATAGACCGAAGGCCACCACTCTGATAGAGATGACAGGTCTTTCATTATGTCCGATACTTCGACTACTGTTCCTTTAACTCGCCATTGACTGACGAAATAATATTCGTTTGAACTGGGCACGGGATTATCCCTTATTATCCTTTGATTGTGTAATGACGAATGCCAGCAGCGCACATAATGTAAACCCAAACGCGTTCGCAATGCCATGACTTTCCACCATTTGCGGAATACTTATTATCGGATGACCCGAAACGCTGCCAATTGAATATCCTGTCGCAAAGAGCATCCCGGCAAACACGGAGATCGAAGAGATTAACAAAAACGTCCGCGCAAAGGCATTGCGGGTATCAGGAACAACAATGCCAATCATTAAAAAGCATATCCCCATCAGTGATAGAGACAAAATAACCGCCGAAATAACTTCCAACACCGGAGAAAACGTAATCCCTGCGGCCAGCAGCGGAGTACCTGCAATTACGCCAATCGATATGCTATTGAAGATTTTCATTGATGACGGGCGAAGCTGGCGAATGCGATGGCCCACCATCGCCGTAATAACCGGGGCGGCAAAACCTGCATAGTGGAAGTGCATAGCTGTCAACAGGACTATCGCCGTGCTGAAACCCAGCGGTCTGTACCCTAGTCGTGAAGCGACCAGCCACGTTCCACCAACAGGTAGGTAAAGCGCGGCCGCCACGACACAAAACTGCTCAAAACCGGTTGGCCGTTGAATGAGCCTTCCAAGCCCGAACAACGCCACCAGAATGGTGAACACGAGCCACAGCGAGGCTAGTTCCGCGGCTATTTTCCCTTCATTTAAAAGAAATGAAATCGTCGCTGCCGCAGCCGCAAAAGGTTGAAGAAGACGCGCCGCGAAATAGGCGAACGGTTCTTTGTTGTCGTCCATTACGACGGGAACAAGTGACAGCGCAAGCGGCGTCAAAACAAGCATTGACAACAACACCAATCGGCTGGTCAAACTGATCTCCAAGGTCCTGTTCGGTAAAAGAAATTGCACAAGCAGCCAGACTACCGTGCCACATATAGCGCTTGAACGCAGCCATCTTCCGGATTTATTTAAAGCAGAACTCGTCATAAGGTTATCCTGAAGTCTTTAATATGAATATGCGGCTCGTAAAAGAAAATCGCGGTTATCAAATCGCGGTCACCGCGGTTATCCATGATACGAACTCCATCTGACGGCGGTTTAGCACAGCGTTAGTGATCTCAGCACGAGTCAACGGGCGTTCCCATCTTTTTCGGTCGTTCGTTGTGGCCGGATGCGATCTTCCTTACAATCAGGTACAAGGAGGGCTAAATGCAAGATCAAACAGATTGGCGATCCAACCTGATCGACGATGACGACGGCGTCAGAGAAATTCTTGAGCAGGCGAAAACAATCGCGGTAGTCGGCATAAAGGACCGACCCGGACAACCCGCTTTTTATGTCCCAAATTATCTTTCAGGCGCAGGCTACGAAATCATACCGGTAAGTCCAAACGTCGAACGCGTATTTGAACGCGATGCCTATGATGTAATAACCGAGGTTCCAGGTGACATCGACATCATGCAGATATTTCGCCGGCCGGAATTCGTCAGGGCACATGCCGAAGAGGCGCTGCAAAAACGACCTAAGGTCTTTTGGACCCAGTCGGGAATTGTAGATTGGGGTTCAGCCGAACTTCTTGCAAAGTCCGGCATCAAAGTCGTGATGGATCGCTGCATGATGGTGGATCATCAGAGGCTGTTGCGATCGAGAGCTTAACGGGACCTAAAGAAGAGCCCAAGCTGCCAGCCTGCGCCGTTTTAAAGTCCGTATTGCTTTCTTCGCGTGTGGACGTGAACCTTGGATATACCAAGCAGCTTTCCGGCCTGCGTCATGTTGTTTTCGGACTGCTTGAGGGCATTGCGCAGAAGAAAGACCTCCAGTCCGCGCTTTGCATCCTCCCATTCAGGCAGCAGGTTGCCGTCGATAATGAATTTATTGTCACCGTTGACCACCACGCGTTCCCGTCTGTACTTATTGACAACAGAATCGTATTCGGACTTAAGCCAGACTTCCTGTTGTCCTGACATCAATTCGGTGGCTCTCACCAGAAAATCCTGTCCTTTCGATACGTGGAATGCATGATAAGCGTCGGCAAAATAAATATAACATTGAGCATGCTGCTGAGGCGTCAGATCCCGCACATGCTCAACTGCCTGCTCCAGTACACTGATGGCTGCCTGGGGTTCTTTCAGAACAATCAGGATTCTCGCCTGCAGGATTAAGACCGAACCCAGAAGATTTCCATCGGTCGATTGGCGCGCAATTGCCAGGGCCTTTTCAATATTACTCTGCGCTTTTGGCATCAGACGGCGCCGCAGGTAGAGTTCTGTCAGTTGCAGCAATGAGGCGCATTGACCGTTTGCACCGGAATATTTACTGTTCAGGTCGACGGCTTCGATCAAGTGGCGCTCTGCATCGTCGGATCTCTTCAGCAACAGGAGCACGCGACCGCTGGCAATCAATGCCTGCGCCAGGTCGCGCGACAAGCCGTGCTGCCGGAAAAGCGTGATTGCCTGTTCCAGAACGGTAATCGCTTCGCCGTACCGGCCGCCTGTCTCGAAAAGCTCTGCGCAGCCAACCATCGCAAGTCCGTAATTTCGGAATTTCTCAGTTCGATTCAACTGATCGATTGCAATTCGGAACAGGCGTTCGCTCTCTTCGAGGTCGCCCATGTGTTTTTTAACTGTTGCCTGCTTGAAGTTCAAAAGTCCTTGCAAATAAAGACCTTTGTTGTCCATTCTCAGCTTCAGGCAGTCCTGCGCTTTCTCAATGTAGTTCTCAGCCTCTGCGTAGTTGCGCATTGCAATGGCGGTTCGCGCAAGTCCGTAAAGCGACCAGGCAAGGCCGAACCGACTTTTCTGCAATTCGTTGAGATAAGCGGAAGACTCAAAGCGGCTGGCTGCTTTTTCGAATTCGTGTTTAGCAAACATCAGCTCGCCTTCGGCGCGGGCGAACCTTGCAACTTCTGAAACGATTGAAAGGTCATTGGCGCATTCATTTAACAACGCGGCGGCTTCGTCCAATCTTCCACATTGAACAGCCACTTCGGCGTTTAAAACACAGGTAATCGGAAACCTGGCCAGGGCTTTCAGCTTGTCCTGCGCTTCCAAAATCGCGCCAGTGTCGATGAGATCAGCAGCCACAAACAAACGATCATCAGCTTTAGGGGTCATTGTTAACCTCGGGGGGAGAATTGTATCCATCATAGTAGTATTCTAATTAGTTCCTGATCTGCGTACGGGCCGTACCGCAGCAACAGGAATACTACAGTTAATTAGTAACGTTAGGTGGACATTACTGTGTCAGCAATTTGACACTAGTTTGTTTTTCCAAACCCGAGCTCGACTATCTTATTGCGGCCACTGGACGTGGATGTTGGCGCTTTGTAACAGATTCAATATGTGGTCCGCTTGTTCATCTGAACTACGCCATTAGTTGCTGGAAGCCGTCCTTCCTCCTGTCATTGCGGCTTCTGGAAAGAACCTGCAACAAGGGTCTTTGCAGGCAAGTCAGATTATAATGCTAAATCTGAAAAAAACAAAAGCTAAAAATATCAGGAATGCTAAAAAAGTGGCACGTTTTGGGAAAGTATATGATATCCGGTATTTCCGTCGCGTTCAGTAACACCATAAATGCTATAAGGCGCTGAGACTGAATATTTGGAGTTAGGTTAGGCCTTTTTCGGCCACATGAAAGCTAATTACCTCTGCCCCCGACGATCTCAGAACCGATTCGACTGCGGGTTTACTTCCCTTCTTAACACCAAAAACGACGCAACCGCCGCCGCCAGCTCCGCACACTTTAACCGCGACGGCGCCTTGTTGTTTGGCCGCATTGGCAAGCTCTTCTATCTGCGGTGTCGACACGCCCGGAGCCAATTGACGACGATTTTGCCACTCTTCATCGAGAAGAGGCCCGATCATGTCATAGTCTTTTCTGATAAGAGCATTGTGCATCTCGGCAGCGATCCGTCCGATGTTGCCAAGCAGGTTTATTACCTGTTGATTGCCATCGATGTGCCGCTTGAAAATTTCCCAGTTGTTTATTCCGGAATTTCGCTGAGCGCCGGTGTAACATAGCACCAGTCTGCTTTCCAGTTCTTCGGCGTCAACTTCGATTCTTTGACGTTTGACGCCTTCGGCAGTTAGTTGCAAAGCAAGAACGCCGCCAAACATCGGTGGATAGTAATCCTGGCAGCCGGCCGGAACTTTTATCACTTGAGTCTCGACATTCTGCGCGATCGTCAATAGTTCTTCGGGAGTATAGCGATTACCTGAGAGCTGGTTTAGTGCTCCGCAGATGGCAATATCGAGAGCCGACGATCCACCCAGGCCAGCGCCTGCCGGCGCGGTCGCCTCTGTTGTAATTGTCAGGCCTGTATTTGGCCGGAAAAAATAGACAAGCTTTGACAATAACTCCACGGTAGAGTCATGTTTCAACTCTTCAAACGAGGCGTACTCGGCTCGCGCGCCCCGGTCCGTAGCCTCGAGAATAAATTTTCCATCATCGCGGGTTTCCAAACAGCAGCGAGCGTATTGATCTATACCAAAATTGACTGTTTCTGCTCCTTCGTGAAATAAGAACAGTGGGTATAGATCGATGGTGCCTCCCGCCAGGTCTATTCTGGTGGGAACTTTTGTTTCAATAATCACAAAAAACCTGCTTTATGATAATTATTTTATATGGGAGAGCTATTACTTTTCTTCGACCCTTTCGCCAATGGCCCGCTCGGCCAGATGCAGGCGGCGAATCACCAGTACAACTATGACCAATAGAGCGCCAGCCAGCAGCCATAATTCTGCTCGCTGAACTCGACCCATTAACTCCTCTATGCCTGCCGTAAAGAAAAATCCTAATCCGGCCAGGAATAGTACCCAGAGGCCACAACTGAGAAACGTCAACCCGGCAAAACGCGGAAAACCGAAATTGCAGACCCCCCAAAAAATCGCACTGGTGGTTCTGAGTCCCCAGATGTACTTTACCGCAAAAACTGAGAGCATGCCGAAACGCTGGCGTATTTTTTCCAAACGAGGTCGGGCTTTAACGTAAAGGTTAAGGCTGGTTGCCTTTTGCCGGAAGATGCGTCCTATGCCGTACGCGATCGTGTCGCCGACAAATCCGGCCAGTGTGCCTGTTATGACGATTTGCTCGAAAGTGAATCCGCCGCTTCGGGCGATGACTCCGCCGAGCAACAACGTGAAATCGCCTTCAATCATTACGCCCAGAAAGATGGCGTAAAGGCCATAAGTCTCGATTAAGGATTTAATCCAAGCTTCCATTGGGCTTCCATCGAATCACGCGCTAAAAATGGAATTCAGCTTAGTTTTTCGGACCTTCCGTTCGAGCTCAACGGATCAACTGGCAGACATGCAACGCCTCTGATCCCAATTCCGCGGCCTGTCAGTCCTGCTGCATCGGTCGGCAGAGGGGTTGTTTGACAGGCTCTAGGGCCTTTGTTATATTCGCCGATTGAGGAGAAACGCCCCATGAATCGGACACCATCAGATACGCTCTACGTCGGCGCCGACCTTGGTGGCAGTAAGCTCAAGGTTGCGCTGGTCGACAGCGAAGGCAGCATAGTAGCACACAACAGCACTCCTACAGAAGCTAAAGATGGCCCGACTTTGATCGAGCATATCGTCGGCGGATTGAAGCAAATGATGGCCTCAGCCGGCGCCGGACAGGTCAAAGCTATTGGTGTGGGACTTCCCGGCCTGATCAACCGCCAGACAAACAAGGTCGAGATCCTGCCCAATCTTCCCGATGCCGCCGAATACGATATAACAGGCGAAATTATTAAGCGACTGGCTCCTCTTCCCGTGGTGTTCGACAACGACGCAAATATGGCCGCTTACGGTGAGTTTGTAATCGGGGCAGCTCGCGGAAAACGCAGCGTCTTTTTCATAACACTGGGAACGGGGATCGGCGCGGGTATTATCCTTGACGGTGAAATGTGGCGGGGCGCAACCGGTTTTGCCGGAGAGTTCGGTCACATGACGATCAATCCCGAAGGACTGGATTGCACTTGCGGCAGTTTCGGTTGCCTGGAGACTGTAGCTTCGGCGCCTAATATTGTCCGGAGGGCGCGCGAGCGCCTATTCAGGGATTCAACCTCTTCTCTTTCGAAATTAGGGCTTCGGCGTGGCGAGTTCACGAGCGAAGATATCGCGAAAGCGGCGGCACAGGGTGACGAACTAGCCCAGTTGGTGTTAGAGCGCACCGGTATGTACCTGGGTGTCGCCATAGCCAACGTGGTCAATCTGTTGAACGTTGAGATGGTGGTGCTTGGCGGGGGCGTTATGGAAGCAGGTAACCTGCTGCTGAAACCAACAGTAGAAGAGGTTCGCCGACGCGCTTTTCGACCTGCATTTGCGGCTTGTCAGTTTGTGATTTCAGAGTTAGGTACTAATTCGGGAACCGTTGGTGCGGCAATGCGGGCTCGCGATGCGTTGAACAAATAATTCTAACGCGATTGGGTCTCTTTCCTGGCATCTCGTTCGGCTGCCTTCCGTAAAGATTCTTCAAAACCTTTAATATCAACCTCGTCGCCATAGAGGGTTTCGCATAATCTTACTTTGCTCTCAACTTCAGAAAAGCCCGGCGGAAATGTGGCAAGAATCCTCTCCCTAAAAACCTTATGTGCGCGCATTCCGAGTTTCAGACATTCGAGAACTGGCAAAGCCATTATTTCTCCCCGTGTTAAGTCAGTGATTTCCGATATTTCCACGGGTTGGATTACATCTTTCACAACTAATTCGTTTCCTCCAGTAAGATTTTGCCCCACACCATTTATGTAAACCGATGCTAAATCCGATGGCTTCGCTTTCCTCAGACCATCCTAACATCTATAATCACTTTGTGACTTCAGAAAACATACGCAATTTTTCGATTATAGCTCATATCGATCACGGCAAGAGCACTCTCGCCGACCGTTTGCTGGAATTTACCGGCGCGCTGTCGCAACGCGAAATGTCCGATCAGGTTCTGGATGCAATGGATTTGGAACGCGAGCGCGGAATAACGATTAAGGCTCACGCCGTACGCCTGAATTATACGGCGCAAAACGGGACGGATTATATTCTCAACCTGATCGATACCCCTGGACACGTGGATTTTTCCTACGAGGTTTCACGGTCGCTTTCTGCCTGTGAAGGTGCGCTGCTGGTGGTCGATGCCTCGCAGGGGGTTGAAGCCCAGACGCTTGCGAACGCTTATCTTGCGGTCGAGCACAACCTTGAGCTGATCCCGGTGTTGAACAAGATCGATCTGCCCAGCGCAGAGCCAGATCGCGTCGCCGAACAGATAGAATCAATCATAGGTATCGACGCTACACACGCGATTCCCGCCAGTGCAAAGACAGGAGCGGGCACGGAAGAGATCCTCGAATCTATCGTTAATCTGATTCCTTCTCCGAAAGGAAAAGCGGATGCGCCATTGAAAGCTTTGATCTTCGACTCCTGGTTTGATGTCTATCGGGGCGTCATCGTTATGGTCAGAGTGATCGATGGCGAGTTGCGACAAGGCAGCCGCATCAGGTTTATGGCAACCGGTAGAGATTACGATGTGATAAATCTGGGCGTTCTCACACCTAAGCCAAAAGATATTGATAAGCTGGGAGTGGGCGAGGTCGGGTTTATCATCTCTAATATCAAAGCGGTCGCCGACGTGCAGATAGGCGACACCGTCACTGAAGCCGCGCGACCGACAGACAGTCCGTTTCCGGGTTTCCAGGAAATCAAGCCGATGGTATTCGCCGGCCTCTATCCAATCGACGCCGGCAATTACGAAGAGTTGCGCGACGCTCTGGACAAACTGCGACTGAACGATTCGTCTTTCTTTTACGAACCCGAGACATCTCTGGCGCTTGGGTTTGGTTTTCGTTGCGGATTCCTTGGACTGCTGCACATGGAGATTGTCCAGGAGCGATTGGAACGCGAGTTTAACCTCGAACTGATCACAACCGCGCCGAGTGTGCGATACCGCATAACGACGACTGCTGGCGAAGTAATAGATGTGGACAGCCCATCAAAGCTTCCGGACCCCGGACGCATAACTAAATTTGAAGAGCCCTTAATCGAAGCGATCATTCTGACACCGGATGAATTTGTCGGACCGCTGCTTAAACTCCTGGAAGAGCGCCGCGCGGTTCAAAAGAAGTTTGAATATCTGTCGCCGACCCGGGTGATGCTGACGTACACGATTCCGCTTGCGGAAGTGGTCCTGGATTTCTATGACAGGCTTAAATCCGTTTCGCGCGGATATGCGTCACTTGACTATCATTTGGCCGGGTATTGGGAGTCCGAGTTGGTAAAGCTGGATGTTCTGGTGTCGGGCGATCCAGTCGATGCGTTATCGTTGATCATTCATCGCGATAACGCGTATCAGCGAGGTCGCGAGCTGGTAAAGAAAATGAAAGAGTTGATCCCGCGGCAGTTGTTTGAAGTTCCAATCCAGGCCGCCATCGGCAACAAAGTTATCGCCAGGGAAACAGTCAAGCCAATGGGCAAAAACGTGCTGGCGAAATGTTATGGCGGTGACATAACACGAAAGCGTAAACTGTTAGAGAAACAAAAAGAAGGCAAGAAACGAATGAAGAAGATCGGCCGAGTAGAGATTCCACAGGAAGCTTTTCTTGCCGTTCTAAAAGTCGGCGAACAATGAGCAGGGATCGCTGGTCAAGAGTCGGTCTTCGGAAGGAAATTCTTAACCGACCTCTGACCACCGGCCACTGATCACTTCCTTTCATAAATGAATGACTGAAATAAGAGAGTTACCTATATTTCCGCTGCCGCTTGTCCTGTTTCCCGGGCAATTGCTGCCGCTCCATATTTTCGAACAGCGCTATAAACTGATGATCAAAGATATCTCAGACTCTGACAAGCTGTTCGGAATAAACTTCATCGAGCCCGAACTTGGCCGCCCGGAACACGAGCTGGCACAGAAGGTAGGTTGCTCGGCGGAAATCAGCCTGTCGGTGGCGCTTGAGGAAGGAAGGCTGAACATTGCGGTTCTGGGACGTCAACGCTATCGAATTTTACGTTACACCCAGATAAATCCTTATCACGTGGCAGAGGTCGAGACACTCTTCGATGAACCAGAGGT
This sequence comes from Blastocatellia bacterium, assembly GCA_035652355.1. Classification (GTDB taxonomy): domain Bacteria; phylum Acidobacteriota; class Blastocatellia; order DASRDY01; family DASRDY01; genus DASRDY01. The sequence continues at coordinate 39,979 of DASRDY010000034.1, read as the reverse complement.
GTCCGAATCATTCGATCAGTTGCTGCAAGAAGCGAAGACAGTTTTTGAAGGATTTATCAATACGGCTAAAAAACTGAACGAGGCGCTGATACTCGATGGCGGAATTCCGATCCAGGCGGAACCATTTTCTCATCTTGTCTCATCGGTGCTTCCGGTCAGCAATAAGACAAAGCAAAAATTGCTGGAGATGACGTCGACAAGCGAGCGCCTGAAGACGGCACTGATCTATTTGCTTGAGGCGAAGAAAGAATCCGAACACCGCCTGTCGGTTCAGTCCATTTCAAAGACAAATGGCCACGGCGGCAAGCTTCCCGCAGATCACTAAACCTAATCTATTAGAGTTGCTGGTCAAAAGCTTTGTATTTGATCTGATAATCGTACGTCGTAACAATGAAATTGATCGGTATTGTCGTATTTATTTCAATCTCGACGCTGTTCGGCTTTTTGACAATATTGTATTGAGTGTTTTCCGGTAAGGTTATCCAGTACTCTTCCTGATTTTTCATCAATTCTTTTCTAATCTGCGCTTCGGTGGCATTACGGATCGCCCCGGTTCTGGCGGCCTCTTTCAGATCGTGCTGGATTTCCTGATCGGTTATGTAGACGGGTAAGCCGCGGAACAAAATCACGGCGATCACGGAGATCATACAGATTATGAATATGAATTTAATTCGCCCGGCGCCGCGTTGGCTGGCGACGAAACCATTTACTCTCTTCATGGCTAATTTCCCCGTCAACTCAGGTCTGAAATCAACCTGCGCTGATCAATTCAGTGATCGTAGCCTTGATTGCTTCAGACGGGATATCGCGTCTGATGACTACGTCCCCAATATTATCGGGTAAAATGAACGAGAGTTTACCCCCGCTGATCTTCTTATCGTGGCTCATAGCCTGGAAGGTATCTACTGGATCTATTTGGGTTAGGGATGGCAGCGATCCTGTTTTGCGGATCAGAGATTCGATTCGATAGGCGTCTTTTGGGTTAAAAACGCCGATTTTCAGGGCAATTCGGCTGGCGGCGATCATACCGTAGCCGACAGCTTCACCGTGTTTGAAATGACGATACTCGGTTACCGCTTCCAGGGCATGCCCGACAGTATGGCCGAAGTTGAGAATTTGCCTGAGTCCCCCTTCGCGCTCGTCCTTTGCGACAACCTCTGCTTTGATTTCGCAGCAGCCAGCTATCACAGATGTCAGAATCGACATTTCCAGCGACATCAGCTTCTCTATGTTCGTCTCAATCAATTCAAACAAGGCTTTGTCGCGAATTACGCCGGTTTTGATCGCTTCGCACATTCCGGCCGTCATTTCTCTTGAGGGCAGAGTGCGTAAAGTCGTCGGATCGGTAACAACCAACCGCGGCTGATGAAACGCGCCAATCAGGTTCTTGCCCAGTTTGTGATTAACCGCGGTTTTTCCGCCTACTGAGCTGTCGATTTGCGCCAGCAGTGTAGTGGGAACCTGTACGTAATCGATTCCGCGCAGGTAAAGCGCTGCTACAAAACCCGCCAGGTCGCCGACAACACCGCCGCCCAGGGCGACGATAACGTCCGAACGCTCGAAACGAGATTCGATAAGATGCGAGAGTACTTTTTCAGCAGTGGCTAGAGATTTGAATCTTTCCCCATCGCCTATTAGAAAAGAAGAAACCCTGAAGCCGGATTCCTGCAGAGAATCGGTTAATTTTTGTCCGTAGAGACCGGATACTTTCTTGTTCGTCAGAAGCAGAACGTTACTGGCTTTCGGGCAGGCAGCCTTCAGTAATGAACCGGATTTCGTCAGAAGGTCTGGGGCGATATGAATTTGATAGCTTCTGTCGCCGAGCGAGACATTTAGCACATATGGATCAATTCCAGGTGACCCATAGAATCCCCGTGTCTCCGCGTCGCCGCGTCTCCGATTCTGCTTTTCGTTGTCCTCTGGGATTATTTCTCTCACTTTATCTGAGTCCCTGAATAAATTCGTCGGTAACAGGTTCGGTGGACAGCTTTCCCGCGCCTACCTGTTCAATAATTTCATCCGCGCGATAACGATTGCCGGTGTTCCAAATCTCTTTCAGCAAATCTCCGGCGCGTTTGCTCTGCCACCAGGTTCTTCCGAATTTCGTCCGTAGATAATCGCGGAGCATCACTTCGAATGCCCATGCTCGCAGATAGTCGGCCGAATAAAATCCATCATCCATATCGGCGAGAAATTCTTCCGGCTCGTATTGGAAAAGCGTCGCCTGCGTTAGAGTGTCAACGTAGTATCGGGATCCGGCCGGAATGTTGCCCGACGAATGCAGTTTCAGCTCGTAATCCAGCTTGCCGGCATATCTTCGCAGCAAAAGGAGTTTATCCAGCAGCATCAGGCGCACGAACTCTTCCGGCTCTGGCATGCCGACAACCGACCGCAACCATTCCGCATCGGTGATTAAATACTGTAAGAGGAATGCATAGATTTCGGAAAGAGCTCTGTCGCCGCTATAGCGAAACTCTGGTCGTAAAGACGAAGAGGCGAATCCGAAATGCTGCGCGTGACCGCCCTCGTGCAGAAAAGTCTGGTAATCGGTCTGCCCCCCGCTGGGCAGGATTACTAACATGACTTCGGCCGGAACCTCGACTGGCGCACAGAAAGCGCGCGGATTCTTTTGTGGCCGTTCCGCGGAATCGATTCTGATGTTTTTCTGCTTTTCGATATCAATCCCGAGACCGGAAACAGTCTCGCGGTACATTTCGACCAATCGATCTTTGGGGAAGTACTGATCGAACCTCGTCAGTCGCATTAAAGATCCAACATCGGCGCGATGCGCGTTTTCCAATCCGACTTTCAATTCCCGCAATAACTGCTCGCGAACTCTGATCGTGTAAACTTCGTCGGTCGCATTCAGAAACGCCTGCCATTTTTCATTCAGTGTTGCGTAATCGACGCCATAGAGATCCTGACACATCTCTACATAGCTTTTGTGTCCGAGATCGGCTGCTGAGTCGTAGATCTTTTGCAGTCGCTCTGTCCTCAGGTCATTCGATCCTTCAATGACTCTCAGCCGACGTTCGTAAATCTGGCGACGCCGACCGGCGTCAGGCTCGTTTCGGAGTAGAATCGCAGACCGATGAAACGGAACTTCTCTACCTTCCCAATAGATATGCGATGTGGCTTCGTGTTCGGCGATTTCTGCTGTCAGTTGTTTCGTCTGCGCTTCCAGGAAGTTCTCTTTAGCAAATGTCAGCAGATGCCTGACACCTTTTCGGTCGTTGTCAAAGTCCGGTGAAATACCGTCATACTCTCGTTGAAGATCGCCGATTGCCTGGCGGGTAAACAAATCGCTATAACGATCATAGATGCGCTCAAGCTCATATTCCGTCTTTTGGCCAGAGTAATGCAGGTAGTGCTCGCGAGTGATCGATTCGTTGAACTCTGTATATTCCCGCCGATATTCGGTAAGCAAGAAGCGACCTCCACCTTAAAAATCGAACAGTATCTAAGATGATTAAACACTGTCAAGCGTACAACAGTGGCGTGGACTTTAGCTTTAGTCCGCGCAAGTTAGATTCCTATCAAGGTCCTGAGTAAACTCTACTGTAGTAGGCGGAAAATTATGAGGTGTTGATTTTCTTGCGAGATGAACGTTGCGCGATTTGCGCGGACTAAAGCCTATACCACGATTTTTCAAAGAATTTATTCCGTTCAACTGGTTTCATACGCTAAGATCAATCAATACCGTTCAACCTGCAAGGAGAGAGTATGGCTACGGCGCAAGCAGTAACAGCCCGTGGAACTTCTTATTTCAGCCACAAATGGATAATTGATTCGGGAGATGATCTGACCTGGTTCATCCTAAGCGTCGTATCCAGTTACGCTCTTCTTGTGATGTTCACGACCCTTCACTGGTCGCCGGTTGTATTGCTGTTTGCGTGGGCGATTGTTTTCGATGGACCGCACGTGTTCGGAACTTTTTCGCGTACTTACTTTGACAACGAAGAGAGGAAAGCGCGAGCCAAACTGCTGTGGGGAGCCCTCTTATTTTTTGCGCTTGGACCGGTGATGGTGATTGCGGGACTCGGGTTGTACTTCTTTTTCTTTGCATCGTTGTGGGCGTATTACCATCTGGTGAAGCAGCACTACGGGTTCATGGTTCTTTACAAGAAAAAGAATGCAGATCTTGACCCAATTGATAATTTCGCCGATCGGTTTTTTCTCTTAGCCGGACTGACCTATCCGTTTCTACATTATATCGTTTATTACCGCTATACGATTGCTGACGCCAGCGACAAAAATCATCTCGATATGGTGGCGCGGGTTCCCCGTGCGGAGCTCCTTTCGCCCTCGTTTGCGCAATCAATAGATACCTTTGTATGGTGGGTGTTTGTCGCAAGCGCGATCTTTTTCGGCGCAAGACAACTACAGCGATTGTTCACCGGTCGATCACTCAACCTGCCCAAGTATCTTTTGCTGGCGGCCGCAATACCGCTTCACTGGGCTGTGTTGTTTTCGTCAATAACGATTATTGGTATAGCTCCGGTACTGACCATTTGGCACAACATTCAATATCATCGGTTGATCTGGTTTCACAACAAGAACAAATATCAATCTAAAGATAGGGCAAAAGATGATGCGAAAAAAAGATCGTTTGGGTTGGCGTCATCAATCAGCAAGAGCTTCGTTTTTTATGCCATTTGCGGTCTGTTATTCAATCTGGTCTATCACATTCCGCGAGGAGTCGTGATAGCTTACGCCGGAGCGACGGGAATACTGGCCAGTTTTTTCTGGGGATTCGCTTTCATTCATTATTATCTGGACAGCAAGATCTGGCGTGTTCGTCGTGATCCTGCCTTGGGCAAGAGTCTGAATATAGCGCAATAAATGTAGGGGCAGGGCTCGTCTCTGCCCGGATTGCCGCAAGGCAATTAAACGTTTCGCAACTAAACAATTTCATCGTGCTTCGCACGATCTGGGCAGGGACTAGCCCTGCCCCTATATTCTTCATAAGATTCCACTTGTTTTTGACGCTCTCTCGTTTATATTCAATTCTTATTCGGTTTCTCTGGGAAAGACTATGCAATCAAAGAATCTTATGTTGATCTTTCTGACCGTCGCCGTTGCTCTTTCGGGACTTTCGCTCGGGGCATTTGGCCAAACGGGACCGCGTAAGCAGTCGGAGTTGAAGAAGCCCACGCATCGTGTCGCCGTGACTCTAAAAAATGGTCAAGTTGTCAACGGATACTTCATCCAGGCCAATGAAGAAAGCCTGGAGATCGATTCGAAAGACGGCCATCAACAGATAAAGCTGAGCGAAATCGCCAGCATATCCTTTACAGATAGTTCGCAGACGACAGGCGGCTGGCAACCACCCCCGAAAGAAATTATTCAAGGATTGGAAAACGCGGTAAAAGCATTGCGTAAAATGGAAGGCGCGGCCGCAGTCAAGGTCTCGCTCAAAGAATACGAATCCAGAATGATCGACACCAAGGTTGATGTGGAAGAAATCCTGTCTAAACTACCCGATGGCGATCTCAAGTCTGAGATGAAGCGCGCTCTGGATGCTTACGTAGATGCTCAGAGCATTTGGGAGGAAGAGATTGACTATGAGATTGTCATGCCATCAAAAAGCCCCTTGGCCGCTGAGTTTATGAAAAAGTATTCGATTCCTCCAATCGAAAAAACCGCTGATCCCGATAAAATTCGCCTCGATAGAGATCAGATGATCGACGTTATCTGGCGCGCGGCCGCAAGTCATGTCGAGAAACTTCCGCCGCTGGTTTCCTCATTCATATTTGATCGCTGAATCCTGAAGACTTTTATTAAAAGACCAACAAAGCACAAAGGCGAGCCGAAGCTCGCCTTTTGTTTGTTATCGTACTGATCGGCTGGCTATTCAATAGTCAAAGTCACGAACGCCAACTGACCTGCTCTTTCGATCTGAACAACCACCTGGTCGCCGCTCTTCAGATTTCTGGCAATTCGCCTTACATCTTCAGCAGACGTTACAGGCTCGCGGTTGATTCGGTGAATCACATCGCCTCGTCGCAGACCCGCATCTCCCGCAGGACCTTCAGGGTTAACCTGTTTAACAACGGCGCCTGATTTGACTTTCAGATCAAGCTCTTTCGCCAGATCCGTAGTCACAGTATCAACCGTGATGCCCAGTTTGCTGCCCTGTGCGCTGGCCATGTCGTTGTCTTCATCATCACCACCATTATTAGGTGTCCTGCTGGCCGTTTCGTCCTTGCGCTCTGCAAGTTTCGTGGTAATGGTCTGTTCCTTACCGTCTCGCAGTATCTTCAGCGAGACTTCCTGGTCGACGGCCATGCCGCCGATTATTCTTGTCAACTCGGCCGGAGTTGAAACCGACTGACCGTTAACAGTCAGAATAATGTCGCCGCTCTTGATACCAGCCTTTGCCGCGGGCGCATTCAAGTCAGGAAGATCGCGAACCAAGACGCCCTTGGTATTTTCCGGTAAGCCCCAGGCTTTTGCTTCTTCCTGTGTTAACTCTTCAGGATAGATGCCCAGATAACCCCTGGTAACGTGTCCCTTTTCGACTAACTGCTTGTAAATCGTTCTGGCAGTATTCGACGGTATTGCAAAACCAATACCCTGATTTGCGCCGCTCTCGGTATAAATCATCGAGTTGATGCCGATGACTTCGCCGTTCATATTGACCAGCGGTCCACCGGAATTGCCCGGATTAATGGCTGCATCTGTCTGAATATAGCTGTCATACGGCTGTTCGGTGCTGACATCGCGTCCGACAGCGCTGATGATACCGGCGGTCAATGTCTGCTCAAGACCGAATGGGCTGCCCAGCGCAAGGACCCAGTCACCCTGCTGAATCTTGTCTGAATCGCCAAGAACCGCAGTTGGTAGGTTCGTAGCATTGATTTTGATTACCGCCAGGTCGGTCAAAGGGTCGACGCCGACTTTGGTAGCCTTGAACTTTCTACCGTCCGCAAGTTTAACTTCAACTTCGCTCGCTTTGCCGACTACGTGATTATTCGTCAGAATGTATCCGTCCTGGGTGACAATAAAGCCAGAACCTGAAGCGCGCTGCTTCATCGTTCCTCCCTGGCCTCCGGGACCGCCCTGTCCGCCAAATCCGAAGTCACCGAATCCGGGGATTTGGATCGAGGACTGCCGCGCAACTTTTTCGACTACATTGATGTGAACCACAGCCGGTTTCACATCACCCGCAACGGCGGCGAATGTGTGGGAAAGTTCCACCGGCGAAACCGTTACCGCCGACTTCTTGGTCGGTGTCGGCTGAGGCAGGTCACCGGCCGTTTTTTCACGCTGTTGATAGGCATGCAGGCTAAAGGCCAGCAACAAAGTGGCCACGACCGGTGCGGCTATCCGCTTTGCCCATCGAAGGTAAGAATCTGATTTTTTTACCCTTGCTTCCGCTTGATTCTCTTTCATAATTATCTTGATCTCCTGTGTCGTCTTCTTATAATTGCGTTGCCCTTATCATATTACAACCGCATTACTTATTACTATTTTAGCAATAAAACGCTGATAGTTCATAATACGTTTTACCGCGCTTATCGGTCACATTTGGACTTTCCGATTACCGCAAGTTTGGGATTTTCTTCTGCCTGGTGAAAGTCCGTCCCCCGATGCATTGATAAAAGGTTTGCGAGCCAATCCAAACCGACCGCATTGCGCGACAAGTGCATACCCGGAACCTTACACGTTAATCAAAGAACCAGGTTTCTTTTTTCTTATCAAACCGTGCAATTCAACCGCGACTGCCGTTTCCACCGCTGGCAATCAGGCTAACGCTGTTATCTTTGATTGGAGTTTTCCGAAATGGGTTGTAAGCCAGATCACATGAGCGGCACAAAATGAAACATTTTTCTTATGTACAACAGGCTGGCAGCCGGTTGTACTTTCAGGCAGTCTAAATCGACCATTGAAGCGTCTAAATGCTAATCAGGCCAGGAAGAAGTGTATTAATATGATCTGCGGTCGATTTTTCCGTAGCCGGGGAGGCAGCTTATGAAGGCGTCCATTCTGCGAGCTTTATCATTGTTCCTATGTTTATTGTTGACGGTGCTATCTTTGCCCGCCCAGCAGACACCGTCCCAGGCAGATCCGCCGTGGATGACCAGGATGATCGAAGCTTTGAAATTGAATGACGGTCAAATCACTGAAGTTCGTCAGGTATACGCCAAACACAGGGCAGAAGTGGAAAAGCTGGTCAGTGACCGCGCCGCGGCTGCCGACAAAGCAGCTATTGATCAGAAACTGGTTGCGGAACGAAATCTGATAATTCGCGAAATTGTGCCTGTTCTTACACCGGAACAGAGGAACGGGCTTATGCGGCTTGGGCTAAACAACCCTCAACAGCCTCCACCGCAAGGCAATCGACGGCCAAACATCCCGATGCCGACGGGACCGGCGCTCTCGACTCTGGATCAGCCTGTGAAGCTCAGCGCGACAAAGATTCCCACGACAGATCAAAAAATTCTCCAGTTGCTGGATAGGATGACCTTTGGTCCACGTCCGGGTGATATTGCGATGGTGAAGGAGATGGGAATCGACAATTTCATTAACAGCCAGCTTCACCCTGAGACGATCGACGATAAAGCATTGGCGGAAAAGCTTGCCGGATTTGAAACTTTGCAAATGTCATCGCAGGAATTGATTGCCTACGCGCCGCCGCCACAGGTACTCGCTCGCGCACAGCAGATTCGGGCAGAACAGGAAGGTCAGCTGATGACCACGTCCGACCCGAATCAGCCCGATGAAAAAACTCGTCAGCAATTGCAGCAGCAGACAAACCGCGAGAATACGGAACTGCCCCGAGCCAAGATGATTCGTGCAATATACAGCGAGAGGCAGCTTGAAGAAGTGATGACCGATTTTTGGTTCAATCATTTCAATGTCTTCATTGGGAAAGATAACGAGCGTTACCTGATCCTGCCGTACGAACGCGACGTAATCCGACCGAACGCAATGGGCAAATTCAAGGACCTCTTGCTGGCGGTAGCGCAAAGCCCGGCGATGGTACTTTACCTGGATAATTGGCAGAGCATGAGCCCTGATTCAAAACCTCCGCGCCAGCCGTTTAATACGGATCTTGGCCGAATTTACAATCCGCTGGCGCAGCCGCAAAGGAAGCCAGTAAACCAGACTTCCGCTCCAAAGAAGGACGTCGCCGTGCCGACGACTGCCGTGAAGGTTGAGCAAGCTGCTACCAATGATTCTGCAGGTCAGCAGACGAAAGCTCAACAAGAGCAGAAGCAAGTGAGCAATGATCAGCAGACAGCTACCGTCAAGCCAGTCAATCAAACACAGGCGCAGACTCAGCCCAAACCGCCCGTGCAACGACCAAGGCCAAGATATGGCATCAACGAGAATTATGCTCGCGAGTTGATGGAGCTTCACACTCTCGGAGTTGATGGCGGATACACTCAGCAGGATGTGATCGAAGTTGCCCGTTGCTTTACCGGCTGGACGATGCAGCAACCACCGCTGGGCAGTTCATTTATGTTTCGAGCGTGGGCTCACGACAATGGCGAAAAAACCGTCCTTGGTCACAAGATACCGGCCGGAGGTGGATTCGGTGACGGTCTGCAGGTGATCGATATTCTGGTTCATCAGCCTGCTACTGCGCATTTCATCGCTTATAAGCTGTGTCAGCGTTTCGTTGCTGATAAACCTTCAGAGACAATCGTCAACAAGGTTGCGAATACATTCACAAAGACCGATGGCGATATTCGCGAATGCCTGCGAACTATCTTTACTTCACCGGAGTTTTACAGCGCCGACGCGTTTCGCTCAAAGATGAAATCACCGTTTGAGTTCGTTGTCAGCACAATCAGAGCGACTGGCGCATATACGGATGCACAGGCGTTGATAGGATTGATGAATCAATTGGGTGAAGGTCTATATCAACAGCAGTTCCCGACCGGATATCCGGAGGATTCAAGCAAATGGACCAATACCGGTGCGTTGCTTGCGCGAATGAATCAGGCATTGAGAATCAGCACCAACGGCGCAAACGGAACATGGATAGATGTTGATCATTTGGTTCCAGCAGAAGCCGCGAAAAATCCTTCTGCTCTTGTAGATGAGGTTGTGAAATTATTGCTTCACACTGACATTAAAGCTTCTGAGAAAGCCGCTCTGCTCAAACAGGCTAATGCAATGCTGGCGAGCGAGAAGAAGCCCGGGCCAAATGCGTTGGTTTCAACCACGGTTGCTCTTGTGCTGGGTTCGCCTGATTTCCAGAGAAGGTAGCGCAATCCTGGAAAGCTTGCGTTACTTTTCTGTCCGCTGATCAATTGGGATGTATGCACATCCATCGTCGCAGCGGCGTCCGTTGTAATCGGCTTCCGGTCTGTATAACTCCGGCTTCGGTTGAGCGTCGGCAAACTTTTCTTCGATGATGTGCGCTGCCCACCCGCTCATTCTTGCGACCGCGAAAATCGGAGTGAACAGATCAGGTTCAAATCCCATCATGTAATAGGTTGAGGCACTGTAAAAATCGACGTTGGCGTAAACGTTCTTGCCCTGTTCTTCGAATCGAGCCCGCGCAACACGCTCCAATTCCTGCGACATATCGAACCACTTGCGTTCGCCCGATTTTGCTGCGAGCTGCTCCGCCATTGGGCACAAAATCTTGGCTCTCGGGTCACGAGTCTTGTACACAGCATGACCCATCGCCATTATCTTTCGCTTGTTCGCAAATGCATCATCAACGAACTGCTTTACGTTCGATAATTCGCCAATCTTTTTGAGTGCCGCCATCATCTGTTCATTAGCGCCACCGTGCAACTCGCCCGAAAGAGCTCCAATACCAGCAGCAATTGACGCGTACATATGCGCGTGCGTCGAGGCCACTTCGCGACAGGCGAAAGTTGACGCATTGAATTGATGCTCAGCATGCAAAATCAAACAAACGTCGAAGAGCCGAGCAGTTTCCGGGTCAGGAGCATTGCCAAAGCACATGTGCAGAAAGTTAGCGGCATGATTGAGCCTTGGATCTGGCGCGATGGGCTCGTTTCCCTTTCGAATTCGTGACCAGGCAGCAACGAGCGTCGCAGTCTTTGAGATCAGTTTAATCGCCTTGCGAATGTTTGCGTCTCTCGATTCATTCCGCGCCTCACGGTCGTAATCGGCGAGCATCGGAATCACCGACTGCAGGACGTCCATGGGATGGGCGGTCTTTGGACGCTCCCGCAGGCTTTGTATGATGGAATCGGGAACGGTGCGCTCAGCCACTAAGGAGCGGCTAAAATCGTCTAATTGTCTCTGCGTGGGAAGATCGCCGAACAACAATAAGTATGAAGTCTCTTCGAAGGTCGAATGTTTAGCAAGGTCGTCAATATTATAACCGCGATATATGAGCCATCCTTTTTGCCCATCGATATCGCAAATCTTCGTGTCAGCCACCGGTATACCGCGAAGACCTATATTCTTTGTTTCCATATTGTTATGATTCCGTACTGGTTATGCGGTCTTTTTGCCGCATCCCTTTCTATGGTTCTCCCAATTACATCAAAGCTAAATTGCAGCGCCACCAGCCAAACTCTTAATATTACTAACCATACGCGCGCACATCAACCGCTTTCCGGCGTTCTTGAAACGCAAACGAGAAAAAGATGACGAATTTCCCTTCTGCAGTTTGGGCTATTCCTTGACAGCGTGGATATTTAGCCGGACGTAATCGAGCCAGTAACGACGATTGAATCGCTTTTCAACGTCGTCGACAAAGCGGACCAAAAAAGACTGTTTTAATTCCTCGTTCGGCAATCGGTTCAGATAAGCTAACAATACGACATGTTTGACAAACTGAGCAAACTCGTCGCGAGAGTTGAAATCGGTCGGCGCTTCGACCAGATTGGAGGAAACATCGCGGAAACCCGCGTTAATCATTCGACCACGCGTCTCTTCAGCACCAGGATAGTTTGTCGGATAGTCCCAGCCGTCGAAATATTGTTTAAATTCCGGTGAAAAAGCCACGCGGTCAGAGATTTCTCTTGCCTGCGCCAGATTGCCTTTTCCACCGCACTGCGCGCGAAAAATACCTCCGCTGCGGATCTGGGTTGCAAGATGATTGAACAACTGCTGGTGGTCCGGGATCCAATGAAAGACCGCATTAGAGAATATGACATCAACTTTGCGAGGGAGTTGAACTTCGCATAAGTCGGCGCAAATGAATTCAACCCTTTTGGATTCCGCGCTGAGACGCTGACGAGCCTGGCAGACCATAGCGGCCGATCGATCAACCGCAAAGAGAAATCCCGAAGGGATGCGATCCAAAAGCCTCTGCGTTACGCGCCCGCTGCCACAACCGGCATCCAAAACCGTTTCGTCTCCATTGAGCAGCAGTTCATCGATAACCTTACGACCCCAGTTCTCCTGGACAGTCGCAACGCTGTCATAGCCTTCGGCATTCCACTTCATTTGAGCTTCCCTCCCCGTCTGGGCATATAATAACCCAGATAACACGCAGATAAATCTTTTACGAACAGGCCAAGCGGAGTGTTATGTACAGGTGGCTGCAATGCTTCCGTTCTTCAGTCGATCTGAGTAATCTGATAAGATGAATTGTTAAAGTTCAAGCTGAAATAGTATTTATTAAGTCAATCACTTATGCCAAAAAACGATCTATTGCTTCGAGCCTGCATGCGACAACCGGTGGAACGCACTCCCGTGTGGATGATGCGACAAGCCGGACGCTATCTGCCTGAATATCGCGAAGTCCGCGCGGGAATTCCCTTTCTGCAGTTGTGTAAAACCCCTGACCTTGCGGTGGAAGTATCGCTTCAGCCATACCGGCGATATGGGATGGATGGCGTGATCCTTTTTTCCGACATCCTGATTTCGGTCGAAGCGATGGGCATCGAAGTCGAACTCGGTGACCATGGACCTAAACTCCCGAACCCGGTCAGGGCGCAATCGGATGTGGATCGTCTGGCGATTCCAGACCCGACAGATAAAACAGATTTCGTGCTGGAGATTGTTCGTCGGTTGCGGCGCGAGTTGAACGACGAAGTGCCGCTGCTCGGGTTCGCTGGCGCGCCGTGGACGTTGGCGGCGTATATGGTTGAAGGCGGCGGCTCGCGCAATTACATGGAAATCAAGCGAATGATGTACACACAGCCGAAAGTCCTCCATTCGCTGCTGGAAAAAATTGCCGATACACAGGCACTTTATCTTAATGCTCAAATCGAAGCCGGAGTTCAGGCTGTGCAACTATTCGATTCGTGGGCCGGTGAATTGAATGCTGAGGATTACCAGGAGTTCGCGCTGCCTTACGAAAGAAGAGTATTTGAACAACTAAATCGCGCCAACGTGCCGGTTATTCTTTTCCTGAATGGCTGCGCAAATATTCTTGAACAGATGGCTACGTCAGGTGCAGATGCGCTGAGCATCGACTGGCGGATCAATCTGGCCGACGCTAAGAAACGAGTCGGAGATAAAGTAGCATTGCAAGGCAACCTTGATCCCTGTGTACTGCTGGGTTCACCGGAAGGAATCGAACACAAAACGCGCGAAATCCTGAAAGCCGGCGGCGGTCAAGGTCATATTATGAACCTCGGACACGGAATCCTTCCGCCTACGCCAGTCGACAACGCGAAGACGTTTATTGATACAGTGAAATCCTATCGGCACTTTTAATGTGTGACCTGCGTCACGGAACGGCTACGCATTTAATGGTTCAATAGCCCTGGTTTGAGAATGATTATGAGTACGAACGAATCTTTAGACATATTAATTGACGGTCAGCGAGCGGCGATTTCACCGGATATTCTGGCAAAATACAATCAGCCCGGTCCGCGGTATACCAGCTATCCAACTGCGCCTGAATGGGACGATAACTTCGGGCCAGAGCAGTTGCGCGAAGCTTTTCAGGAAGCGGAATCAAAACCAAACCCTGCTCCGTTGTCGCTCTATTTCCATCTCCCGTTTTGTGAGGCTCTCTGTCTGTTCTGCGGCTGCAATGTCGTCATCAATAAAAAACATGAAGTCACCGTTCCCTATCTGGCTCACCTGAAACAAGAGATCGATTGGATCAGCAGCAACATCAGCCGCGATCGTCTGGTAGAGCAACTGCACTGGGGTGGCGGAACACCGACCTATTTGTCGGCAGAGCAGATCGAGGAGCTTTATACGCATATCGCCGAGCATTTCTCCTTTTCACCAACAGCAGAGATTGGAATCGAAGTCGATCCGAGAGTGACAACCGAAGAGCAATGTCGCGTTCTGCGCCGCATGGGTTTTAATCGCATCAGCATGGGTGTTCAGGATTTCAATGCCGAGGTGCAACAGACAGTTCACCGTGTGCAGCCTTATGAAATGACCAAAGGTCTTTTCGATTATTGTCGCAATCTCGGTTTTGAAAGCATCAACATCGATCTGATCTATGGTCTGCCGCACCAAACCAGGGAAAGTTTTGCGGACACAGTAGACAAACTAATAACAATAAATCCGGACCGCATTGCGCTTTTCAGCTATGCGCACGTTCCGTGGTTGAAGAAACAGCAAGGCAGCTTCGCTAAATTTCTGCCCGAAGGACTAGAGAAATTCCGCATCTTCCGAATGGCAATAGAAAAGCTGATCGATGCCGGTTATCGATACATCGGTCTGGATCACTTTGCGCGTCCGGATGATGAGCTTTGTCGTGCGCAGGATGATCGCACTCTTCATCGCAATTTTCAGGGGTACACGACTAAGGGCGGTTCTGATCTTTATGGAATGGGCGTGAGCTCAATCAGCGGTCTCGAAGATGTCTATGCCCAGAACTGGCGTGATTTGCCGCATTACTATGAAGCAATCGACGCGAACCGCTGGCCGACTATGCGCGGAATGGCGGTGACAAAAGAAGATCGGCTTCGTCGTTCCGTCATCAATCGAATCTTGTGTCACACAGTCGTTGTGAAACCAGAGATCGAACGAGAGTTCGGTGTCGAATTCGACAAACATTTTGCGGACGAGATGGAGCGCTTGAAAGAATTAGAACGGGATGACCTTGTAAGACTAAACGGAGATCGTATAGAGGTGGCGGTGCTCGGGCGCATCTTTATTCGGAACATCGCGATGGTTTTTGACGCTTACCTGAAGCAGTCAAAACAAAAGGGAATCTTTTCAAAGACATTATAAGTGTCTGATCATTAGGAGCGGTCGAATGGCTGGCAAGGAACATTCAAATGGCGGAAAAACCACAGCCGAACCGCGTGTGGGCGTAATACTTTTCAATCTGGGTGGTCCTGAAACGCTCGATGATGTACAACCTTTTCTATACAAGCTGTTCTCCGATCCCGAAACCATCAGGCTTCCGATCCCGGCGCTCAATAAGCCGCTGGCCTGGCTCATCTCTACTACAAGGCAGAAAAAATCAAAACATTACTACGAGCTAATCGGCGGCGGATCACCTCTGCGGCGCATCACTACGGAACAGGCGAAGGCGCTTGAAAAAGAGTTATCGACGAACTTCCTGTCAAAGGTACCCGTGAAGGTCTATGTCGGGATGCGATTTTGGCATCCATTAACCGAAGCTGCTGTGTCAGAGATAGTAAATGACGGGATCACTCACCTAGTGGCGTTGCCGCTCTATCCGCAGTTTTCGGTTGCTACTACAGGATCCAGCATAAAGGCAATGATTCGGGCATTTGAGGCGAGCGGCGGACAACGAGCCATTCGACGTCATTACATTACTCACTGGTTCGAAGATCATGAATATATTTCTGCAACAGCAGAACAGATAAAAAAAGAGATTAACGGATTTTCAGATCAGACGATCGATAACATTCATATCTTATTCAGCGCGCACAGTATTCCTTTGAGCTATGTCAATAATGGCGATCCTTATGAACGACAGACGAAGCGAACGATTGAAATGGTAATGCGCGAAATCGGCCGGCCATTTCCATATCATTTGTCATTTCAGAGCAGAGTGGGGCCGGCAAAATGGCTGGGACCTAATACAGATGAAACCATTCGAAGGCTGGCCGGGGAAGGCGTCAAGCAACTGGCCATCGTTCCGATTAGTTTTGTCAGCGAGCACGTCGAGACCCTTTATGAACTGGACATTCTCTATCGCGACGTCGCAAATGAAGTTGGCATTAAAGAGATGCGGCGGGTTCCGACATTAAATACGGAACCGCAATTCATTCGCGGACTTGCTGCAATGGTAAAAGATAAACTGGCCCGCTGGTCGCCTGAGGTTATAAACATGTAGCGTAGGCTTCCAGCCTGCGCATTTAAAATAAAGCCACAGGCAGGATGCCTGTGCCATCTCAGATCTCATGAAACGAGTCATAATAATCGGAAGCGGAATCTCCGGGCTGATTACCGCTTACAGATTGAAACAGGCCGGAATTGATGTCAATCTTCTTGAACGCGCTGACAGAGTCGGCGGCGTGATGCGAACCACTATCGAAGATGGATTCCTGACCGAATGGGGGCCGAATAGTTTTCGTAATAATGATCTTCTCGACGACCTGATTAGCGAGCTTGGACTGGAAAACGAAAAACTGGAAGCCGATCCGGCCGCGCCTCGATTCATCTACCAAAACGGCAAGCTGAAACCATTTCCGATGGGACTCGGTGGTTTTATCTCAACATCTTTGTTAACAATCGGAGGAAAACTCCGAATTCTTGCAGAGCCGTTCATAAAAGGTATGAGAAACGGAACGGACGAATCAGTTGCCGGTTTTATAACCAGGAGACTTGGTCCACAAATTGAAAAGACTTTCGTTTCTCCCTTTGTCTCAGGGATCTATGCCGGAGACAGCAGCAAGCTCAGCATGCGGTCGACGTTTGCCGCACTGGTCGAATTCGAAGAGGAAGGCGGAAGCATTACTCGCGGAGCGTTCAAGGCTATGCGACGGAAAAAATCACATGCTGCACAACCGGCAAGACCGCGCCGCAAAATGACGTTAACTTCATTCAAGCATGGTATTGGCGTTCTGCCGAACGCCATTGCCGAAAACCTGGGTGATTCAATCGAATTGAATTGTTCTGATATTAACGTCGAAAAACTGAATGGAGCCTTTTCCGTATCGTACAAGAATGCCGGGCAGGTGATGAGCGTTGACTGCAATGCTATTGTAATGGCAACTCCCGCCTTCGCCGCGGCGGGAATAGTTCGACCATTGTCTGCAACCGCAGCGGATGCTCTGGATACGATCCCCTATCCCCCCGTCGTCGTTGTTTCGGCTGCGATCAAAAAAGACCAGACCGCGAATCCTGTCAACGGCTTTGGTTTTCTTATCCCAAGAACTGAAGGGTTAAGGATGCTGGGGTGCGTATGGAGCTCGAGTCTTTTTTCCGGCCGCGCGCCTGAAGGGTTTCACCTGGTGACAATGTTTTTTGGCGGAGCGACTGATCCGGGAATCAACAATCTGGATGACGACGCGATCCGAAAGATTGTAACCAGTGAATTGCGGCAGACCATGAATATCACGGGTGATCCAGGGATCATTCAAATCATTCGCCATAGTCGAGCGATTCCTCAATATAACATTGGACATTCAGAACGAGCTCGCACCATCGAAGGAGCGTCGAATTCTGTCCCAGGACTCTTCTTCGCTTGTAATTACCTTGATGGTGTCTCGGCCGGAGATTGCGCTAAACGCGCCGATAAGGTTGTTCATCAGGTTTCGGACTTCTTAACATAGCGCAAGCATCCCTGCGTACGCTACGTCAGAAAATGCTTCTGAGTAAGCCCGTTGCAATGCCGGTGTGGTAAGCGTACCAAAAACCAAATGCGACGCTGAAAACCCCTGCGGCTATCTGCAGACCGTTGCTGATTCCCGATACCCTTTTTGCGCTCAACACAAAAGGTAATCCGATAAGTCCGGACATCAGCAACATTCCGATGATCGACCCTGCTCCAAATATCAGAAGATAAAGCAATCCAAGAGCAACCGAAGGAATCTGCGTCATAACAGCAACTGTCAGGATGCCCGAACCGGCCAAACCGTGTACAGAGCCGACTATTATCGGTTTGAATCCAATCTGTTTGATGGCGTGAGAGTGAGTCGAAGTCGGTTTGCTGTGTTCAGTGTCGTGTTCATGAAAATGAACGTGAGTGTGTTCAAACCCATCATGCGAATGGCGGTGAACGTGAAAATCGGCTCGCTTGCGTATGCCGCGTGTTAACGCAATAACTCCCAGCGTGATAATCATCAACGAAACGCCGAACTCTAACCAGTCTCGCATCAGGTCCGGTATCGCGGCTCTCAGCGCCAGAACGAATGCCCCGACCACAAACAATGATGTTGTATGACCGGCGCCCCATAATGCGCCCACCAATGCTGCCCGTGATAACTTCCGATGTTCGCTGACTATTGTTGAAACTGCCACGATATGATCGGCTTCGGTCGAGTGTTTCAATCCGTAAACCAATCCCAGGAAAAGAGCGTATAGCACACCGGCATTGGCCGCTGGTACGTTTTCAGTGGCGAGAAGAACGGTCGGTCCGATCATCAAAGTCTCCCAATTTCAGGTCAGCGGAATTTCGTCTTAAGTGGGAAGAATATCTAAACCGACAGGCAAAGCAATAGCGTTCATTCAATCTCGCTGAGGGATTTCAAGGCTGATGCGACTGTTGACTCTTCATCTGTTGTGACTGTGCGCAGGTCAATCAGTACTTGATCGTTCTCTATGCGTGTGATTATCGGAGTCGCCTGCCGTCGTAACCAGGCTTCGACTTCCCTCGCGGATATTTTGCGGTGAAGCAGTTCTATGGGATATGAACGAAGTTGTCTTTCTGGCGCGGAACCTCCTCCGACGACTGATACCGATTTGCCGATTGACAGTGTTATTGAGCCTGTTTGCGCCGCCCCGCCGGAACCCGTATCGGTCAATGACTGTGCTACCGCATTGATCAACCGACGAGCACGTTCCAACAAGGTTTGGCTGTCATATCGAAGCATGTTGATTACGGGAATCTCTGACTCTCTGCCTTCGACATAAAGTCTGAGGGTCGCTTCCAGTCCCGCATAAGTCAGTTTGTCGACACGAAAAGCCCGCATCAACGGATTGCGACGAATGCGATCAATCAATTCTCGTTTGCCCACGATGATTCCTGACTGAGGACCACCGAGCAATTTGTCGCCGCTGAAAGTTACAACGTGCGCACCTGATCTTATCGAGACTTGCACAAAAGGCTCGTCTGTTAATCCCATTGTTTCAGGATCAACCAGGCAGCCGCTGCCATTGTCTTCAATACAAGGGATTCCCGTCCGATTTGACAGCTCGATCAGGTCCTCTAACGATGGTTTCGCTGTGAATCCTGTTATCCGGAAATTTGACGGATGTACCCGCAGAATCGCTTTTGTATTGCCATTGATTGCGGATTCGTAGTCGCTGATGCGAGTCTTGTTTGTCGTGCCCACTTCGCGCAAGATAGCGCCGCTGCGCCCGATGACTTCGGGAATGCGAAAGCCGCCGCCGATCTCGACCAGTTCACCGCGAGATATGATGACCTCTCCGTCGCGCGCGACTTCGTTGAGCGTCAGGAAAACTCCCGCAGCATTATTATTCACTACCACGGCGGATTCTGCGCCGGTAAGCTGACACAGTAATTCTTCGCAATGCGCATCGCGTTTTCCGCGCCGTCCGGTTGAGAGATCGTATTCGAGATTCGAATACCGTCCTGCAATTTCCGTCATCGATTTGATAGCTTCAACCGCTAACGGCGCACGTCCGAGGTTGGTATGAATTACAACCCCAGTCGCGTTGATTGCTGGTCTGAGTTTTGATTGCCTTGCGTCATGAATTCGCTGTTGCAGGCGCTTTTGAATTTCGGCCGCGATCTCGCCGTTGTACGAAACAGAGTTGCTCTGCATCTCTTTGCGAAGATCATCGACAACTGTCCGCAGGGCGTCTCTGACAAACGAATGGCTCGATTGCACAGTCAGATCCCTTATTGCCGGAATATCCAGCAATTTGTCGATTGATGGAATCAATCTCAGCTTTTCGTTTATTTCGTCAGACATAGTTTAATGGCGTCATGGGCTAATGCCACAACCCGGACCGCTAGTCAAGTCAGTACCAGGGTGCGGTAAGCGCCTGGTACTGACACTTTACCTCAAGCTTTGCACCCAAAATGCCGATATTTTTGAAGCGAAGTATTATGCTCGCGCACATTATAAACTATCCCCAGGAGCTTATTGTGCCTCAACTCCAAGCACCACCGACTCTGAACGAAGAGTTGGATCGTCTTGAAGACGACCTGAGACGGCTGAAAATTGAGTTCGATGTTTTTTTCGCTGGCGGTTCAAAACGCCCACCGATTGAAACACGCAACAGGATCGAAACAGTTATCAGGCGATTAGGAGACGACAGATCGCTTCGGTACGAACAGCGTTATAGATTTTCTGGTCTCAGTCACAGATATAACACTTTTCGCGATCTGTGGCGACGTCTGATGCAACAGCGAGAAGAGGGTCGCTGGCAAACGGGATATTTCAAATCTTCTGAGCCGACGACGCCCGAGGCCCCACCCGCTCCTCCGAAAGTCGCGTCGGAAACGCCCGTTAAAGCGGCCGCGGCCGATCCCTTGAGTGTAACGCTTTCCGATCCGTCCAAAGAGCGTGAGAAGGTCCGTCAGTTATTCGATATGATCCTGGATTCGAAAAAGAAAGCAGGCGAAGATACGTCCAAAGTGTCGTTTACGCAATTCACTCGATTGATTGCTTCACGAACAGAGCAGGTGAAACAGGCCGGCCATTGTAACGAAGTCACTTACAACGTCACGGTTGAAAACGGTAGCGTCAAGTTCACCGCAAAGGGAAAACGAGGCTGAGCGCAAAGAAAAAACCCGTTGGGGAGAAACAACGGGTTGATCAAACGGTTTTGTTCTTGTTTCCGAAATTTTAATCCTTCAACTCACTCCAGAGATGTTATTTAGGCAGAAACTTTGGTCACGTTCTCGGCTTGCAGTCCCTTTGGGCCGTCCTTCACCTCGAACTCAACCTCTTGGCCTTCGCGCAAAGTCTTGAACCCCATACCTTGAATAGCCGAATAATGAACGAATATATCGCCCACGCCCGGCTGCTCTATGAAGCCATAGCCCTTGCTGTTATTGAACCATTTGACCTTACCGGTTGTTCTAGACATGCAGAATCCTCCTGATGGTATAGTCGGCAGAAAATTCATCGAAAAAGCGAACCTAACGAATCCGAAAAAAAGATAGTTGGATTTTTATGCCTGTTTGTGAATTTTTGAATTTTCCGCCAGCGCTGGACCTGCGCCGGAGATTGTGGAGGTCAGTCGCCCAGTAAAACACAAAACCGCAGAGCGAGCGGTGATGCCCACGACTGCGGTTTGAACGATTTCAGGAAGCGCAACTGCTTGATACCACAACTACCTACTTCAAAATAACGTGCGTCTGCGATACTAACGCATCCTGAAAACGGGTGTCAACAAAAATCTAACATTTTAATAAAATTCCACGTCCGTCACCCGGGCATTGGCTGGATATTGACCGAGCGCATCATCACTACGATATAGAAAATAGAATTTCTAACCGCCCCTAAAGCCGGCAACAAAATGCACCGCTAGGGTGCAAAACGTTGGGTTTCGGTCGGGTAATTTCCAGGATTCGGCCAACCGGTGTCACACCTGTCACAGCGGCGAAACTGTTTTAATTGCTATAACTAACGCTGTGACACCTGATTGTCACAACCATCTTGCTGTGTCATCCGGCATCACACATTTGATTCACCAGACCTTTATTCCGGTCGGCTCTTCCGGTATTCTTAAACATCCACGTTCACATTACGCCGCCCAGGTATATAAAGGATATAGCCTTGTTTAGTCGCCCGTTTTTATTAAAACTCCTGTTTTGCAGCTTCATTGTTCTTTGTTTCGCAGTAATCTCCAGCGCCCAGGTTCCGCCGAATCCGTTGGGGCCACGAAGACCCGGTGACCCTTTGCCGCCCAATAACGGAATCCCAAAGAAGAGCACCGAGCCAATCCTGCGGATCGATCACGTCTCAACTACTTTATACATGAAGCTCGCAAAGCTGGAGGACGAACGATTTTACGACGCAACTGAGATCAACCGTATCCTTCAGACCAGACATCTTGGAGTTCGCAAACGGGCCGCTCTGGCGATCGGCCGCATTGGAGACAGACGCGCGACCCCAGTGTTGATGGATATGTTTGTCGGTGAACAGGACCCGGCGTTGCGGGCAACAGTTGCATTTTCCCTGGGCGTCATGAATGACCCGGCCGGACTGCTTGTTCTGCTTGCCTCGATTACAAATGATCAGGAGCCTTTATTGGTTAAGGAACGCTCGGCCGAAGCACTGGGGAAGATCCTCAGTGCTCCTGATAATCAGGATGCCCTCGATCCAGCCCAGGAGAAAAGGGCGATTGATGGACTGCTGAAACTCCTTCCTGACCCGACAAAGAGTTTTAAACCAGAGGAGAAGGAGCTCGCTTCTCTGGTAATTACGGCGCTGCTGCGAATAAGGAACGAAGGGTCGGTTCCATATTTAGTCGGCTATCTGAAATGCAAGGACGATGATCTGCGATGGCAAGCGGCAAATGCGCTGTCGCGAATGCGGGCGGCCGCCGCGCCGGCCGCGGATGCCCTGCTGGCCGGACTCACCGATCCAAGCCCACTGGTTCAAATCTATTGCGTCCGAGCCCTGGCATCGATCAAAGAGAAGCGCTCAGTCGATCCTTTGTTAAAGATGCTTGCAACTGTGAGCGCGACAGGCGTCACCAGGGACTTCACGGAAGATACTCGCCGGATGTTGCAGATCGAGATTGTGAAGGCCCTCGGTCAGCTCGGCGACAAGAGCGCTGGGCCGGCTATCGCCAAGGTCGCAGAGGCGGCTTACAAAGTTTGGCGCGACGAATCTTGCTTTGCGGATTGCGCCCCGAACAAAGGTGAATCTCCGGCAATAATGCTCTTGCTGGAATCTGCGCAGGCTCTTGGCATACTTAAAGAGGAATCGGCTCTGCCTCTGTTGAAACAGATTCGTTTTACGCCCAATCGACGATCTTCAAGACTTGGAACCTATCCGGAGTTTGAAATAGCCGTGGCTAGATTCGGCGAACAAGCTTTTTTTGATATTCCACCCAAAACTGTGTTCCCTCCTAATGACTGGCAGAGCATGGCGAATTACGTTCAAGGTTTAGCCATCGTGGGTGGTGACCGCGCGCATAGTGAATTGCTGGACCTGCTAAACGGAAAGAGTTATGGAGTTCCGCCTGATCCGCGAGCGGTAGCCGAAATCCTTACCGCGCTGGTGAGGATCAAAGCTGATGACGCCCAGGCAATACTGCGCCAGAACCTGGAGTCTAATTACCTGCATGTTCGCGCGGTGGCAGCGGGTCAGCTGGGAAACTTTGATAGTCAGATTAATTTCGACGCTCTCAAAAAGGCCTATGACCGCGCGCGCAGCGACGAAGTCAATGATGCCAAACTGGCCGCGCTGAACGCGATTGCGAAGTATAAAAACCCCGGCACTATCGAAGTCCTGATTTCGGCTCTGACAGATAACGATTACAACGTTCGCCGTGACGCAATCAAGCTGCTGGCTAAAGTGAATTCGGAAAAATACGATCAATATTTGGGCATCATCCAAAAGGCTCACAGCACTGCCTTCTATGACAAAGTACGGGACCAATTCAATTCAGACATATTCGCTACGATCGTTACCAAAAAAGGCGAGATAAAGATTGCGTTGAATACCAGAGAAGCGCCAATGACCGCTGAAAACTTTATCGAGCTGGCTAATCGCGGGTTCTATAATGGGCTTTCATTTATGCGCGTTGTTCCTAACTTTGTTATCCAGGGAGGCGATCCAAATAATAACTCCAGCGGTGGCCCGGGGTATCAAATCCGGGACGAGATAAATATGCTGCCTTGTTTACGAGGGAGTGTCGGCATGGCGCTGTCCGGGCGAGATACCGGGGGCTCGCAGTTTTTCATTTGTCATCTGCCTCAGCCTCATCTGGATGGTGGTTACACTGTATTTGGCCGGGTCGTCAGTGGAATGGACGTCGTCGATAGAATCACACGTGGCGACGTAATCGAACGAATAGAGATCGAGGTAAAACCATAGCGGTTTTGAAAGGCAATCCCGAATTTGACTGTTCAAACAATAAGAGCAACCGGCAAAAAGGTATTTCTACTGAGTATATGCCTTTTTGGTTTTACGGTTGTTCAGATAAATGGTGAACCGTCAGGCAGAACTACTTACAACCTCGATTTTGATATCGAGTTTGAGCACTCTTCGTTAACTGGCCGTGAAGTTCTGAGTTACGTAAACCAGACCAAGAAACCGGTTGATTCCCTATTTTTCCATCTCTATCCCAATTATCAGGCGAACAAGAAAGACCAGAGCGAATCGCCGATCAGGATTTCCGCAGTCAGTAGCAATGGTCGCGCTCTGAAATATGATGTCGATCAGGAACAATTAAAGGTTTATCTGTCGTCGTC
This sequence comes from Blastocatellia bacterium, assembly GCA_035652355.1. Classification (GTDB taxonomy): domain Bacteria; phylum Acidobacteriota; class Blastocatellia; order DASRDY01; family DASRDY01; genus DASRDY01. The sequence continues at coordinate 15,582 of DASRDY010000034.1, read as the reverse complement.
GGTCGCACCTGATGAGGGCGTTCAAATAACAATCGAATTCACCGGCCAAGTTCCTCTTGTAACCGATTCGATGACTAACACGCTTGCCCACTTGATGCGCGAGCTCAGTTCCGCCGCTGTTCGTAAGTCGATCGAACGGCGTGGCAACGAAACTTTTCTGCGATCGGATGACGTCATGCTGCTGGGATTCGCCTACCCGATTCTTGCGGTTCAGAATGGCCAGAAGTGGCAAACCGGCGTGCCAGACACGATGGGCGACATGGAGTTTTCAGAATCCGCGGATTATAGGGTAAAGGTCACAACTGAGCGCGGGTTGGTCATAGCAATGTCCGGACTTGAGCACCGCCTGCAAAGCGAACTGGAAAGTAAACAGATAGTCGAATCTTCCGGCGAGCAAATAAGGGAGTTCGGCATCATAATCGGTCGAAACCTTGCCGTCTCTGAAACCAGCGTTGGCGCAACAAAAGTGCGGTCTATCTTCAGGGAGCGCGACGCTTCAGTCGGAAAAAACCTGCTGACAAAAGCTGCCGACGCGGTTTCGGTTTACGCGTCGTTGTTTGGCCAGTTTCCCTACCCGAAGCTGGATGTTGTGGAAGCGCCACTGTTGCCCGGTCATTCGGAATATGAATTTTCAGGGTTGGTATTGCTGGCGGGCGCTTACTACATCGACTTTAAGGGACCGTCGGCCAAATCGCTGCCAGGTTTCATTCGCGAGCAGGCTTCCACATTCGAGGAGGGTTTTGAATTTACCGCAGTCCACGGAATCGCCCATCAGTGGTGGGGTGAAGTAGTTGAGTGTAATCCCTATCGTCATTCTTTTCTTGACGAAGCGCTGGCAGGTATATCATCCGTGCTCTACCTGCAGCACACCTATAACAAAGGATTCGCGAACCAACAGGTTGATGCTCAGGTCAAGGCAGCCTATCGTGTTTATAGGGCGTTCGGCGGAAATGACCTACCGGCAGACAGCCCCCTGAGTGATTTCAACAATGAATTTCAGTTCTCTGCAATCGTTCAAACTAAAGGGACCCTTTTCCTGTACCAGGTGCTGAACCTGGTCGGCGAGAAAGAGTTCGGCCAGGCTTTATCTCGATATTTCCAAAAGTATCAGTTCCGCATCGCCAATCCTGATGATCTGTTGACGGAAATAAGCGCAGACCTCGAACCTAAAGATCGCGATGCTGTTCACAAACTTTATCACCGCTGGTTGCACGAGAAGCATGGTGATCAGGACATCGGAACGCCGCCTATTCAGATATCTATTGATCTCGGTTCAGATCCAAAACAATCTCAGCGAAGACTGCGCCGGTTCGGCCGCTTCTTTTTGACCATAGGTAAAACCGCAGTCCGTCCGTTCTAAGACTCATTCTTCGCTCTGGTTTCAACCATCCTTGCTACTGTGGCCTTACTTGCCTGTTATTTTCCTGCGCGACGAGCAGCAAAGATTGATCCGATTGTCGCGCTGCGTATGAGTAAGTCCGCTGTTAGTTTGCCTTTGGGTCTGCCATTGTTGCTGGCGATCCGCCGTGATCGGCGCCTCTGATCTCGCCCTTTTCATTCATTATGAATGACCGCCGACCGGTCTTGCCATAGGTCACAGGGACAGCTGTTATTTCCAGTCCGTTTCCCGTAACCTTTACCTCGTATTTGTAACCTGAATTTTCACTGGAAGAGCTGCTGTCAGAAACAAGCTTCTCACTAATCAGGGTGTCGAGCGGTGCATAGCTGCCCTTGTCAATCAGGCGCTGCTGTTCGGCCGTATAAATCTCGCGGATATTGGCAATCGCCATAAATTCGTTAGTGAAGGGCTTCATCCTTCTTTCTCCAGCGATGATCGATACGGCGTACATTGCAATAATGTTTTTCGGTAAGTGAAGCTCGTGCAGTGTTCCGACACCATCGGTAGATACTGCATGCATTATCGGCATGGGATCAGGATTGAATCTTGTCATGAAATCCTTAATGTCAGTATCCTCAGAGGTATTGTCCTTCTTCACCTCTGCTATTGCTTCCTTCATAACGACTTCTGAAACATAAACTTGCCCCACGCGGCTCTGAGCCAGTCCCTTCATTGCATTGTTGAACCGATCGTTGGCAGCCAGCGTATCGTCTTTGGCCTTTGCGTCCAATACATGATGGAGCGAAGCCAGGTCCTTCGAAAAGACGAGATAATTGTCTATGATTGCCAGTGCTCCACCTCTATATTTGGTAACATCGAAATCTTTGTATTTCTCTGTAGCAGGTTTATCTTTGCTTTCAATCAGACTGAAGGCCTCAAGCGCCTTTGGTAATACTTTTTTCAGCATATCCTTGTCGTTGATCGATATTACAAAGATCGCATCAGGAGGAATGCTGAAATTTGGAACCTTGCCCGACTTCACTGGATCGATGAACGATTTCGCAGAGAAGCCAATCGATATCTCATTACCGATCGCGGAAAACAACTCGTCACGGAGCTTGAACCCGTATTTCTTTTCGAACGCCGCGACTTCGGCATCTGGCGCTACATACGCAGCATTGGCTTTCTTCGGCTTCTGTTCAGTAGGAAATTCGGCGCTCAGCGTAAATATGACCTCGATAAATTTATCGTACATTTTTGGCCAGTCGAGCGACGCGCTGATCAGCAATTCCGTATCCGAAGGGAATATGTTCGAAGCATCAGATGACAGCGTCGGTCCCGCGATGAGCAACGGTATAAACGGGATCAGCCCTACATCGCTTCCGGGAGAGTTCGGTATCCAGAGACTAAGGCCGATGTCGTTAAAGTTTAAAGACAAACCAAATGCGAAAGAATCAGGCCATTTTGCGACCGTGCCATATCCTTGCATCATTCGAATAAAGAGGTTGGCGTAATCAGATACCTTTTGAGCGTCAGCAGGTGATAAATCAGCATCATCTGTCGTAGCGTTTCCCGAACCTGATTTAGGCGGTATCGGCGGACCTGTTCTGACGGTGACGGTAGATCCGGTATTCTGTCCAGTATTATTACTGTCCTGCTTTTTGTTTTTTACCGTAGAGTTCTCTGCATTATTCTCTGACTGGCGGTTTTTTCCTGCCTTTTTATTTGGCAACTGATCAGTAGAGCCAGATTCAGCCTGGGCCTTATCCATTTCGTCCTGAATTGCCTTTTTGGTGGACTCATCAACCTGTTTGTTTGCCGCCTCGGTCTCTTTCTGCCTTTGCTTGCTGACCTTGTCCATCAAGCCCAGATCCGCATATACAAACAGAGCTTGCGTCGCCAGATGATCGTGAGCATTCCTGAAATTCACGTCATCAAACAACCGGGCGCTTCCATCGGGTCTTAGGTCCTTTATCTTGAATTGCTGTGCAGATATGACCAAAAGTTTTCCGGCGCGTTTGATCACAATCGGCACCATTGCCGCAAGCTGACTTTCGGACATCTGTCCTGCGGATCCCGGCAGAGACGAAAATGTCGACGCCAGAAGAGAAATGATAAAATTCTTTAGCTTTGGCTGAAAATCAATGGCGTCGCTTGCCGAAGCCATTTCAATTGCAACCAGGATTTCCGGCAGCGGCTGTTTCGCTTTTTCCGTCGCAAAGACAACGCGGGAATGCTGTAACAGGTCGGCGTTGGTCATTGAGAACGTAGCGAATTTCACCAACTCTTTTGGAGCATCGCCGAGGAACGGCTGCAGCGGCTCCAATATTTCGGTTATGCCGCCGGATTTCACCTGATAGCCATAATCCCTGACCTCGACATAAATACCGTAACTCTCAGATGCTAAAAGATCTTCAAGCGCAATCGATTCGTCGCTCTGATCATCCTGTGGATCTTGCTGAAAAACGGTTGGTGGTTTAACCAACGATCGGGCCGAAACAATCGGCGTTGTTGGTAACAGGGCGATCAGAACGGTCAATAATGAAACAATGACGGCCGAGAATTTCCGGTTTTTCATCGTGAATTCCTTCAAACGCTGCATACGGACGAGAACCTGTAAGGTAGCAGATGTAGTTCGTCGTTATCCGACAGTCGATCATACTGGAATTTACGCCAAGGGGGCGATAAAAGTTGCAGGCTACGATTTAAAATAGTACCCCAAAAAACGAAGAAGCGGAGCCAGTATTTACTTGGCTCCGCTCTCTTCTATGGTCTGGCAAACCACTTATCTGCGCCTTCGCGCGGCGTGACCGCGCCTCACCGATGCTCTTCCACCGCGGCCGCGGCGCGAAATCGCGTGTGTTCTGTAACCAGGACCGCGACGCGGAATCCGAATTGTCTGTCCTGCTCTCAGTGCAGTATTCGGGCGCAATCCGTTAATTCTGGCAAGTTCCCGTTGCGACATACCGGCGCGACCTGCCAGACGTCCAAGCGTTTCGCCTCTGACCACTCTATGTGTCATATAGCTGGCGCGAACGGCGACGGCGCGATTGTTGTAGCTGGGATAAGGAATGATAATATCCTGGCGCAATCGCTTCTCTGGCGGCAAGGCGGTGTATGCAACCGTGAACTTCTCGAGTGAACCTTTCGGCAGCCGCAGAGTGTACTGTCCCGGAGGCGTCACCAGACGTCGTAATTCCGGGTTGTAATCCTGAATGGTGTCGACCGACGTGCCCAGCAGATCGGCAACTACGCGAAGATCGGTCTGCGCAGGCAGGTCGTATGTGTCAAAACTCATCGACGGATCCGGTGTGACATCAAATCCAAAGCTCTTTGCATTCTTTGCAACCACGATCGAAGCAAGAATCGCAGGAACGTAATTCTGGGTTTCCTTCAACAGGAGACCTCGTTTGTGGATTTCCCAGAAGTCCGCATAACCGCAACGAGCAATCCCGCTTTCGACTCTGCCCGGACCGCTGTTGTAGGCGGCCATTGCAAGCAGCCAATCACCAGCAAAATAGTCGGCCAGGTAACGTAGATACCTCGCGGCAGCGCGAGTCTCTTTTTCAACATTCGATCGTTCGTCAATCCAGGCATCCTGATTCAATCCATACTGAAGTCCTGTGTATGGCATAAACTGCCAAACACCTTTGGCTGCAGCAGAAGATACTGCCAGTGGTTTCCAAACGCTCTCGACCTGGGCCAGCCAGATCATATCCTGTGGAACGCCTTCTTCCTTAAATATCTTCTCGGCCAGCTTGCGATACCGTCCCGAGCGCTGCAGACCATGTTCCATCGTGGCGCGGCCGCGACCTTCCGTAAAGTAGGCAATGAACTGCGCGACGGGCGGGGTAATCTCAAAATCGAAATCGTACTGGCCCGCTTTGACGGTCATAGCCTGGGCTTTCAGTTGTTCTTTGCTGAGATCGACGTTAGAAAGTTCGTCCAGTTCCGATTTTTCATATTTCTGGGTTTCAGGCGGTCCAGCTTGCTGATTCTCTGCGGAGAGATTATTTATTTTTTCCAGGAGTTTGCCGTAATATTCTTCAACCAGCGCATTATTGCGCATATCTTCATCCAGATCATCAATCACCTTCAAAGCCGCATCGAATTCGGCCCCTGCGCCATTGATTGCGCCCTTCTTAACCAGTTCTTCGCCCTTTTTGTAATGTTCTTCCGCCTGGTTTATTACCGCCTGAGCACGTTGTTCGTTTTGCTTAATCTCTTCAGGGGTTAAGGGACCCTTTTTAGCAGGCGCAGGATTCTGTTTCGCCTGTCCTTGCTGCGCGCCAAAAAGGCTGCCAGCACATATAAGTGTCAATAAAATGCAAAACGGAAGGGATAATCTCAGATTAGATCTCATCACAGTCTCTTCCTTCTAATTATTTTAAGCTTGAGCTATGAAAGGATCGGCATGGGGTGCCGCGCAACAAACAGTACACACACTCTCTAACTTCAAAAGCCAGAGAAATTTTATACCAGCCTGAGTCCCTCTGTCAAACCGGAAAACTCCCTAAATTCCGATACTTGGAGCCCCCAGTTCCCTCACTTGCCATCTGGTTGTGGCATTAATCCTAAAATAAGGTTCACCGAAAAGTGCCGGATCCGCCAGGACGCCTGTCCCCTTACTCTTTCAATCTTATCGACAAATCCGGTTCAAATGATTATCGAACGATACGTGAGTCCACCATTGTAACCGGTTCTGACACCTTTCCTGATTGCCGAAAATCAGATGATTACCAAGGGCGAAAAGTTGCGACACGTAACACGAGATGGCCGCCCAAGTGGAAGCTAACGTTTCCTCAGAAACAAAATCAACCGGGAAAAGGGGTATTTTACGACTCACGACAAGTATTAAAGTCCACAAACAGTTTGTTTTATTGACATTAAGATGGCAAAGTTCGCCCACAGCACACTGGCGGGACCAAGGCAGATCCAATCCGTGAGTTTGTCAAAATGGATTAACAGCCAGGTCGATTCAATCACTTGTTATCTATTAGAGCCATCTTTCACGACCGTGTCGCAGCTGGCGCATCTCGCTTGACGCATTGCGATTATAACTGCTATGTTCAGGCCTTAGTTTGTACCTGTTCGCCTTGACCGGCTGACCTTCGCGTGAGGTCGGGGCTCAATCAGCAAATAAAAGGTAATCGAATATGCCACTGTTAGAAGGAAAGAACGGAATTATCTTCGGAGTTGCTAACAAACGCAGCATTGCGTGGGCCATTGCGCAGGCTGTGGCGCGTGAAGGGGCTCGTCTCGCGCTGACATATCAGGGCGAGCGCCTTAAGGAAAACGTTGAGGAGTTGTCGGCAAAACTGGAGAAACCGGTTCTTCTCCCCTGCGATGTCACCAATGATTCGGAGATCGAAGCTGTATTTCACAAACTCAAAGAAGAATTCGGACACCTCGATTTTGTTGTCCACGCCGTGGCCTATGCGTTGCGCGAAGACCTGGAAGGCCATTTCTACGACACCTCGAGAGAGGGATACAGGATTGCCCAGGAGGTTAGCTCGTATTCCCTGACAGCCATTAGCCGCCATGCTTTACCGCTAATGAAACATCACGGCGGCAGCATCGTGGCCCTGACCTATCTTGGCGGCGAAAAGGTGATCCCTCATTACAACGTTATGGGCGTCGCGAAATCGGCTCTGGATATGAGCGTGCGTTACCTGGCCTATGATCTAGGCGGTCACAACATTCGGGTGAATGCGATCTCGGCAGGACCCATCAAGACTCTCGCATCGGCCGCTGTTTCGGGAATCGGCAAGATGCTGAAACATCACCAGGAGAATGCTCCATTGAAGCGAAATACAGAGACTGCCGAAGTAGCGGACACGGCATTGTTCTTATGCTCTAACTTATCGCGAGGTATTACCGGCGAGATCCTGCACGTTGACGGCGGTTACAGCATTATGGGAATGTCTATGTGAACGGTGGTCGGGGATCGGTGGTCAGTGGCCGGTGAGAGGTTAAGAAACGTGAGCGTTAGGGATTACCGCGACCTTGAGGTCTGCAGAAAGCAATGGATTTGGTCGTGGATTGTTACAAAATTGGCGAGTGTTTTCCAAAATCCGAGTTGTATGGGTTAATCAGTCAACTACAACGAGCAGCGGTTTCAATTCCAGCCAACATTGCCGAAGGTCAGGGACGAAGCCATACAAAAGGAATTCATCAACCACCTTTCGATTGCCTATGGCTCATTAATGGAAGTCGAAACGCATTTGCAAATAGCATTCAGACTTCACTATTTGGATGAGACGCAGTTACAAACGGCGCTTACAACGACAGCTCAGATCGGACGCATGCTCAATGGCTTGATGAACTCGCTGAATCGTAAAGTAAGATCCACGATAACCGAGCTCTGAACACCGACCCCTGACCACTGCTCACCGCCCCCTAGTTCTCTTCTTCCATAACTTTCTTATATCCGCCCTGATCGACCCATTCCAGAATTTCTGAAACGCGCCACACGGGGAATGGATGCGACATTCCGCCAGCCGCTATGACAGTCCAGAATTTGTCCAACAACCGCTCTTCGTAATTCTTCTGGAATTGACGAGCCTGATTGATGAACTCTTCGTGATTTACCTTTGACGCGAGAGTTCCGCCAGCAAGTTTCATCATCGTGCTGACAATGATATTCGGATCCTGTGTCACGAGCAGACCTGCGCGGTCGCAACTCAATTCCGCTTTGTGATACCAGTTAAGCAAAGCCACCTGGATTGGGATCGTAACCAGTGAAGCGAGGCTGGCAATCGGCGAAATCGCAAGGGCTGAGCGGGTAAGAAGCATCAGCAATTCGGCAGCTACTTTGTAAAGCAGGTGCTGCGCGTGAATGTGACCGACTTCGTGACCAAGAACTGCAAGCACTTCCTGATCGTTCAGGCGTTCGATTAAAGGCGCGAATACAACAATAAAAGGCTTCTCCACGCCGCCAGTGAATGCGTTAAAGCCAAGTCCCCCTCCTCCGAACGGATTCGTAACACTGACATAAAAATCGGGCTTGGCAACGCCAAGTGTACAGCAGACAATATCGAGCTTCGCATCAAGGTCAGGATACTGGTCCGGACCTACTTTAACGCTGTTGGCATTGAACAGGACCCGGCTGTATGCTTCGTGGGTGATCTCCAGTAATTTCTTTAGAATCGAATCGACGCCAGGAATCATTTTCAGCGTCGCCAGGGCCTGGCTATCATAAGGATGTATATAAGCCTTTGCCTGAAGGTTAGCGAATTTTTTATGCGGTTCGTCACTCAATGGCAGGCGACAACGACCGCAAACAGCAGCTTCCCCTTTTCCATTGGCTAATTTGTTTAACTGACCACAATAACGGCAACGCATCTTGGAGGGGGCATCATAATCTGAGCTCATCTAAACTCCTATCTAAAGAACCAAAGATAAGTACGTTAATAAACCGGTGAAAAGTTGCGCCCAATCACCACTTCAAAAAGCTTACACTGGTTTTGGGCCTCTTCATAGGCTCGACGAAAAAAAGGAGCCGCGACTGCATGCGGCTCCTGTTCGATTATTAAACCTCTACCTAAAAGAGAGGACAAATGGAATGATCTTCGGCTTATAGTCCCGCCGAATCAGGCTGCGATTCGCAAGGACAGAAGCTCACCTGCGCTTCTTAGTTCCGCCTTTTCCGCCCTTCTTTGCAGCTTTCTTAGCGGACTTCTTCCCGCCCTTAGGTGCGGCTTTCTTCGCAGACTTCGCCGATCCGCCTTTCTTGGCGGCAGCCTTCTTGCCACCTTTGGCGCCCGCTTTAGATTTAGCCGCGGATTTAGACCCTTTCTTTGCGGGAGCCTTGCCCGCTTTTTTGCCACCGGATTTCGCTGCGGCTTTCTTCGCGCTACCTTTGGCAGCTGCCTTTTGGGATGATTTCTTTGTTCCACTCTTTGCGGCTTTGGCGGTTGCTTTCTTCGCAGCTTTCTTAGCTCCGCCTTTTGCGGCTTTTTTCGCTCCGCTCTTGGCAGCCTTTTTCGCGCCACCTTTCTTGGCAGCAGCCTTCTTACCGCCTTTTGCTGCGGCCTTCTTTGCTGGAGCTTTCTTCGCCGGAGCTTTCTTCGCAGCAGGCGCGGGTGCAGGAGCCCCGGCCGGAGCCGGTTCCGGCTCGATAACAGGTTCTTCAGCCGGTATCTCGTCTATTATGGCTATGCCCTCAATAATGGGTTCGCTTTCTTCCACCACAATTATGTCGACTTCTTCCAAATCGTCATCGGCCCAATCCTGGCCGTCGCCCTCGCTCAGTTCTTCCATGAGGTCGTCGGATTCAGCAGAGCCGTAAACATCAGGATCTTCCATACGCGTCCTCCTTAGGGTTTTAGTGTTTAAAGTGTCTCACACCTGTAAATATCATCGCAAGATTATATTCGTTTGCGGCCTGGATAACCTCCTGGTCGCGCACGGAACCGCCCGGTTCGATAACTGCAGTGATTCCATGTTTGGCCGCTTCGTCCAGGTTGTCGCGAAAAGGAAAGAATGCGTCCGACGCCATTACCGATCCGGCCAAAGGAAGAACCGCTTTTGACGCAGCGAGTTTCACGGAATCGACTCGGCTCATCTGCCCGGCTCCGACACTGACCAGTTGCCCTTCGCGAGCATAGACGATAGCATTGGATTTTACATGCTTACAGATGGTCCACGCAAACGTTAAAGCGCGTCTTTCGGCCTCAGTCGGCTCGCGTTTTGTTACAACCTTGAGCTTTGCCGGATCTAGAAGAAGGTTGTCGTAATCCTGTACTAATACGCCGCCGGAAATTCTTTTGATTTCCCTGTCGCGCGGACCGAAGTTTTTAGCTCCAGTCTGAAGTAAACGAAGGTTCTTTTTTGCCGAAAATACGTGCTCTGCTTCAGGTGTAAATTCAGGAGCGATGATCACCTCAGAAAACACTTTGGCAATCTCTTCCGCCGTTTCTTTATCGACTGTTCGGTTGAGCGCGATGATGCCGCCGAATGCAGAGACCGGATCAGTTGCGTTCGCCTGGCGGTAGGCTTCAATTAAAGTGTCAGCAATTGCGACTCCGCAAGGATTGGTGTGTTTTATGATCACGCAAGCAGTCTCATCAAATTCCGAAACGAGCGACCAGGCAGCGTCGCAGTCGAGCAGATTGTTATAGGAAAGCTCTCTGCCTTGCAGTTGCTGTGATGTTGCCACGCCCCGCTCAGAATCGCCGTTGTAAAGAGCGGCACGCTGATGCGGGTTTTCGCCGTAACGAAGCGGCATTCGCCTTGTGAGCGAAATCGATATTCGCTCTGGCATATCTTGCGCTTCACTGATTGCTAAACCGTTTTCGCTTGAATCGATTCTATTGGCTAAGAAATCCGCGATCGCTGCATCGTATTTGGCCGTGTGGGCAAAAGCTTTTCGTGCCAGGCTGAATCTGGTTTGAAGACTGATGTTGCCGTTCGCATCTAATTCCCTGATGATGTCCGAATAGCTTTCGGGCTCGACGACGACAACAACATCGCGAAAATTTTTGGCCGAAGAGCGAATCATTGCCGGACCGCCAATGTCGATATTTTCAATCGCATCTTCGACTTTTAAATCAGGTTTGGCGACAGTGGCCGCAAACGGATACAGGTTCACAACAACCATATCTATATAGGAGATGTTGTTCGCCGCTACCTGTGCCTGATGCTCCGGCTCTTCACGCATTGCCAGGATTCCGCCGTGAACGAGAGGATGCAGGGTCTTCACTCGTCCGCTGAGTATTTCAGGGAAACCCGTCAGATCAGAAATATCGCGGACTGCGAGGCCCGCTTCGCGTAATGAACGAGCAGTTCCGCCGGTAGAAACGATTTCGATTTTGTGATCGCTGAGCTTTTTTGCCAGCTCAACTATTCCGGTTTTATCAGAGACGCTAATCAACGCCCGAGAGATTTTTTTCAATGCTATCCTCCAGGATTTTTTGGCCCATCGTAAATGGGTCCGGCATTATACATTTGTAGCCCACTAAGTGTCAGTACCAGCTGCGGTAGAGGCTTGGTGAGTCTCCGTCGATCTTCAAAAATTGGGTGTTGCAGTAGGTATCACCCAGCCGCTACCGCAGCTGGTACTGACTTAGACTTGACTTGACCATGTTCAGCCAATAGCATTCCACGCGAGTCGTATTGACCTGTATTCTCTTCATCATCAGCGAGGCAAGCATGCGTTATCTGGCAATCGTGTTTCTACTGTGTCTATTTGTAGTTCCCTCGTTTGCGCAAACCAACAGCATCAGCGCAAAAACAAATGGTCTGCAAAAAATTGACGGATACATTCCGCTCTACTGGGACAATAACAACGGCAAAATGTATATGGAGATCTCGCGGTTCAACACCGAGTTCCTCTTTCAGGTGTCGTTGCAAACAGGGGTGGGATCGAATCCGCTGGGACTTGATCGCGGTCAACTTGGCGGCACGTACGTTGTCACGTTTGAGCGCGTCGGACCAAAGGTCCTGATGAAACAGCCGAACTATCATTTCCGCGCACTCAGAAATAATCCTGCCGAGCGCCGAGCCGTCGAAGATTCATTCGCGCAATCGATCCTGTGGGGCTTCAAAGTTGAGGCTGCGGAGGGCGACCGGGTTCTGGTCGATGCGACGCCTTTTTTCCTGCGCGATGTTCACGGCGTCACGGATCGGCTTCGTCAGGCGAGACAAGGCAATTACCGACTGGACGAATCTCGGAGCGCGTTTTACTTGTCGCGAACGAAAGCTTTTCCAAAAAATACTGAAGTCGAAACAGAATTGACATTCAATAGCGACGGCGATCCTGGACCGCTGGTCAGAGAGACTGTACCGACTCCGCAGTCAATCACGGTTCGCGAGCACTTCTCGCTGGTTGAGTTACCGGACAACAACTATACCCCGAGAAAACTCGACCCGCGCGTCGGAGTTTTCGGAATTGAATTTTACGATTACGCTTCGCCGTTGAATGAGCCGGTCGAAAAGCATTGGATCGTCCGCCATCGCCTGGAAAAGAAAGACCCATCCGCTGCAGTGTCCGATGTCGTCAAACCAATTATCTATTACGTCGACAATGGAGCGCCAGAGCCGATTCGCAGCGCTTTGGTCGAAGGCGCTTCGTGGTGGAATCAGGCGTTCGAGGCAGCGGGTTTCAGGAACGCTTTTCAAGTCAAAGTCCTTCCTGAGGATGCCGACCCAATGGACATCCGTTACAATATGATCAGTTGGGTTCATCGTTCCACTCGCGGCTGGTCGTATGGCGGCAGCATCACCGATCCGCGCACGGGAGAGATCATTAAAGGCAACGTGACTCTTGGTTCTTTGCGTGATCGACAGGACTATTTAATCGGATCAGGATTGATCCCTCCGTTCAAAGTCGGCACTGCAACGGGCGATTTTGATGGTGTCTGGGGTGACGGTTGCGATTTCGGAGCTATGCCGGATATTGAGTATCTGGCGGCATTCGACCCTTCGACTGATTCATCAGAGATGGCGATTGCTCGCATTCGCCAACTGGCGGCGCACGAGGTAGGACACACCCTCGGACTAGCACACAATTTTGCGGCAAGCACGTACGGCAGAGCTTCCGTGATGGATTATCCCGCACCTAAGGTCGACATAAAGAATGGGAAGCTGGACCTGTCAAATGCTTACGCCGTCGGCATCGGCGCTTACGATAAATTCGCGATAACTTTTGCTTATGCGCAATTCCCTAATGGCACAAACGAAGCGGCGGCTCTCGACAAAATAGTAACCGACGGTGTAGCAGCAGGAATGTTGTTCATCTCTGATGCGGATGCGCGTCCTCCCGGTGCGGCTCACCCTCTGGCAAGCCTTTGGGACAGCGGCAGCGATCCAATTGTGGCGCTGAAACACGAGATGGAGGTGCGCAGGATTGGGCTCTCGCAGTTTGGTCTAGGTAACGTGCCGGTTGGAACGCCGCTGTCAGAACTGGAAGGAAAACTCGTCCCCCTTTACTTGCATCATCGATATCAATTGCAGGCGACAGTGAAATCTGTAGGCGGTCTGTACTACACCTATGCTGTGAAATCGAATGGCGGCCCAAGTCCTTCGCAGGTCGCGGAGATCGTTCCCGCGGCTAAACAGAGAGAAGCTCTCGCTGCGGTGCTCGACACAATCAAAATTGATGAATTGATAATTCCGCAGCGGATACTCGAGATTATTCCTCCGCGAGCGTTCGGTTACGAAGGTGGTACTCTCGAACCATTCGCCAAACGCACAATGCCCGGGTTCGATCCGATAGCAGCAGCAACCGTTGACGCTGATCTGGCTGTCTCTGGCTTGCTGGAGCCGCATCGTGCGGCGCGGTTGATTGAGTACCATTCGCGAAACTCTGAGAATCCGGATTTCAAAGAAGTCGTTGATGCGCTTATTTCACGCACCTGGAAAGCTCCCGCGCCAAAGGATGCGTACGCCGCAGCTATTTCTCGCGCAGTTCAGAGCCTTGTCGTAACGCGTCTGATGGATCTGGCGGCGGATGAGAACGCCTCGCCAGAGGTGAGAGCGGTCGCAACGGCGGAGCTTCGCGAATTGAGCGCGTCATTGAAGCTGCCTTCGGTTAATGGCTCGTCGGCGCATAGACAAGCGACTCGCGAAGACATCGAGCGATTCCTAAATCGACCGGATGTGCCGCGAAAGCAAACTTCGCCGCTGCCGACTCCTCCGGGCGATCCGATTGGGTCAAAGGCGCAATCATCGAGACCGAACTAATTTAATTTCAGTCATTGAACTTCACAGCAGGCGAGGCATCGGATATTATGACTTTTGACCGTTTCGTTGTCCTGCCTGAGTCAATGGCTTTTTGATTGGCTGATCCCATATTATCGCAGTTTTGGACTGCGCCGACCCGGCGGCGCTTTGGTAGTTTTTCTGTAAACACGCATTTATAGGAAAGACTACAAAGCGGTGACAGGTCACCGCACTCCAAAAGCTTCGCCTATTCGAGTAGTAAATTTCTATGCCGCGCACATTATTTGAAAAGATCTGGGATGACCATGTCGTTCATTCCGAATCAGGTAAACCAGCACTCATATACATCGATTGTCATCTCGTTCACGAGGTGACTTCACCACAAGCGTTCGAAGGTCTGCGTCTCGCAAATCGCAGCGTCAGACGACCCGATCTTACTTTCGCGACGATGGATCATAACGTTCCGACTTGGAGTCGGTCGTTACCTATTGTCGATGAAGTCGCTAAGACGCAGATCGACACTTTGGAAAGAAACTGCCGCGAATTCGGCATTCCGCTCTATGGATTAGATAGCCCGAATCAGGGCATAGTTCACGTCATCGGGCCGGAACTGGGATTAACTCAACCGGGAGCTACCATCGTTTGTGGCGACAGCCACACCGCGACGCATGGAGCATTCGGAGCTCTGGCTTTTGGTATCGGCACCAGCGAAGTCGAGCACGTACTGGCGACTCAATGCCTGATCCAATCAAATCCGAAGACGTTTCGAATAAATATCGAGGGTCCTCTGCCGCATGGTGTGACCGCGAAAGACTTGATCCTCTACATCATTCGAACCATTGGCACTGACGGCGCGACCGGTCACGTAATCGAGTATGCAGGCGAAGCGGTCAAACGAATGTCGATGGAAGAACGAATGACCGTTTGCAACATGTCTATCGAAGCCGGCGCGCGTGCAGGAATGATTGCTCCGGACGAAACGACTTATGCATATCTGGAGGGCAGGCAATTTGCGCCGAAAGGGGATGCATTCAAACGAGCAGTCGCGTACTGGTCAACGCTGCCGACCGATGCGAGCGCTGAATTTGACCGCGAGATCAACATCAACATAACTGATCTTTCACCTCAAGTAAGCTGGGGCACAAGTCCCGGAATGGTAACCGATGTGACCGGAAGAATTCCCGATCCAGAATCGATTCACGATGAGAATGGACGCAAGGCCGCGAGAAGCGCGCTCAAATACATGGCGCTTGATCCCGGAATGTCGGTTCAGGACATAAAACTGGATCGAGTGTTTATTGGTTCATGCACTAACTCCCGAATCGAAGATTTGCGGGCTGCAGCTAACGTAGCCAAAGGAAGAAAAGTGGCCGCTTCAGTTAACGCGATGGTAGTTCCGGGCTCGCAGCAAATTAAGTGGCAGGCGGAAAAAGAAGGACTCGACCGCATCTTCAAAGATGCGGGATTTGATTGGCGAGAATCCGGTTGCAGCATGTGCCTGGGAATGAATCCGGACATTTTGCAGCCTGGCGAAAGATGCGCCTCGACATCCAATCGCAACTTTGAAGGGCGACAGGGTC